>CAJBMJ010000280.1 GCA_903954045.1 uncultured beta proteobacterium
ACCACCGGCGCAGGCGAATAGGCGCCCATGCCCCCGGTGTTGGGACCCAGGTCACCATCGAGCAGTCGCTTGTGGTCCTGGCTGGTGGCCAGGGGAAGCACATTCTTGCCGTCCACCATCACGATGAAACTGGCCTCTTCGCCTTCCAAAAACTCTTCGATCACCACACGCGCAACACCTTGGTTGTGCGAAACGCCCAAGGTGTTGTCTACCAGCATGAAATCCACGGCTTCGTGGGCCTCGGCCAGCGTCGTGGCAACCACCACGCCCTTGCCCGCGGCCAGGCCGTCGGCCTTTACCACTATGGGGGCACCCGTTTTGTTCACATAGGCGTGCGCCGCAACGGGGTCGGAAAAGGTTTCGTACTCTGCCGTCGGAATGCTGTGGCGCTTCATGAAGGCTTTGGAGAAGGCCTTGGAGCTTTCCAACTGGGCCGCCGCCTGGGTAGGGCCAAAAATACGCATGCCATGGGCCCGGAATTCGTCCACCACACCAGCGGCCAGGGGCACCTCGGGGCCTACGACAGTCAAACCGATTTTGTTGGTCTGGGCCCACTCACGCAAAGCCACCACATCTGCAATGGCAATGTTGTCGAGGTGCGGATCGGTCGCCGTACCCCCGTTCCCTGGAGCCACATAGGTTTTTTGTGCCTTGGGCGACTGCGCCAGTTTCCAGGCCAGCGCATGTTCACGGCCTCCGCCGCCAATAACCAGAATATTCATAAAGCAGCGTTGTGGTAGATGTCTTGGGTGTCGTCCAGGTCTTCCAGGACATCCAGCAGTTTTTGCATGCGCTCGGCATCCTCGCCCGAGAGCTCAATGGTGTTTTCTGCACGCATGGTAACGCCAGCCACTTCGGCATGCAGACCTGCAGCTTCCAGGGCCTGCTTGACTTTTTCAAAATCGGCAAAAGCCGTCAGCACCTCGATCGCTCCATCCTCGTCCGTGATGACATCTTCAACCCCAGCTTCCAGAGCCAATTCCATCACCTTGTCTTCGCTGGTGCCGGGCGCGTAAATGAGCTGTCCGCAGTGCTTGAACTGAAAAGCCACCGAGCCCTCTGTGCCCATATTTCCACCATTTTTGCTAAGGGCATGTCGCACCTCGGCTACGGTACGCACCTTGTTGTCGGTCATGGTGTCAATGATGATGGCCGCGCCACCTATGCCGTAGCCCTCGTAACGGATCTCTTCGTAGCTCACGCCTTCGGCATTGCCGGTGGCCTTGTCGATGTTGTATTTGACGCGATCCGCAGGCATGTTGGCTGCTTTGGCCTTTTCCACCGCCAGGCGCAAACGCGGGTTGGCGCTCAGATCCCCACCACCGGCGCGGGCAGCCACCGTGATTTCACGAATGATACGGGTCCAAATCTTGCCGCGCTTTTCGTCCTGTCGACCCTTGCGGTGTTGAATATTGGCCCATTTGCTGTGTCCTGCCACTTGATGCCCTTTAAAAATTCGTTACGCTATCAGCCCGATTGTACTTTTCAGGATTTCCATGGCCGCTAGCTCCCCCGAAGGCATCCTCATCGCCCAACGCCAACATGGCACTTCCACTGTTCAATGCTTCCTGCGCCCCGACAAGGCCAACCGCCATGGCCTTATCACCGGAGCCACTGGCACTGGCAAGACCATCACCCTGCAAACCCTGGCTGAAGGCTTTTCCAAGTTGGGCGTGCCTGTGTTTATGGCAGACGTCAAAGGCGATCTGACAGGTATTTCCCAAAAGGGAAATCTGGGAGAAAAACTGGCTAAAGTGCTGACGGAGCGTGGGTTAGAAGCTCCTGAATTTGTAGCGTTTCCCACCTCGCTGTGGGATGTCTTTGGCCAGCAAGGCCACCCTGTACGCGCCACCGTCAGCGATTTGGGGCCCCTGCTTCTGGCGCGCATGCTCAACCTGAATGAAACCCAGGCTGGCGTCCTCCAACTGGTGTTCAAGATTGCCGATGACGACGGTTTGTTGCTGCTGGACATGAAAGACCTGCGCGCCATGTGCCAGCATGTGGGCGACAACGCGAGCAGTTACACCACCGAGTACGGCAACATCAGCGCTGCCAGCATTGGGGCCATCCAGCGCGGATTGATGCAGATTGAGCAACAGGGCGGAGACCAGTTCTTTGGTGAGCCCATGCTCAATATTGCTGATTTCATGCAAACCGACGGTGCCGGTCGGGGTGTGGTGAATATCCTAGCGGCCGACAAGCTCATGAATGCGCCGCGCTTGTACGCCACCTTTTTGCTGTGGATGCTCAGCGAACTTTTCGAGAACCTGCCCGAAGTCGGCGACATTGACAAACCCAAGCTGGTTTTCTTCTTTGATGAAGCCCATTTGCTGTTTGCCGATGCGCCCAAGGTGCTGATTGAACGCATTGAACTGGTCGTGCGACTGGTGCGCTCTAAAGGCGTGGGGGTGTACTTCGTCACACAGAATCCGCTGGACATTCCGGACAGCGTGCTGGCCCAACTTGGCAACCGTGTGCAGCACGCCCTGCGCGCGTTCACGCCACGCGACCAGAAGGCCGTCAAGTCCGCGGCAGACACCATGCGTGCCAATCCGGGTCTGGATGTGGCCACCGCCATCACCGAACTGGGCGTCGGCGAGGCGCTGATCAGCCTGCTCGACGAAAAAGGCCGCCCCAGCCTGACCGAGCGGGTGTACGTGCTACCCCCGGCCAGCCAGATTGGCCCTATTTCTGCGGCCCAACGCAAAACGCTGCTGGACGAATCCATCGTGGCAGGTGTGTATGAAAAAGGGGTCGACCGCGACTCTGCATTTGAATCCCTGAAAGGCCGCACCCAATCCAGAATGGCTCCGCAGGCGGGCGACGCTGCACAGGCCCCATCGGGATCTCAGCCTTCTGCGCGTGGCGCACCCGCCGCTGAACCCGCTCCGGCACCGGAGCGCGGCATTCTCGACGGTTTGGGCGATATGCTGGGCGGCGGCACCCGGCGCACCCGTGCCAGCGTGGGGGAACAGCTCATCAAAAGCGCCGCCAGCTCCATTGGGCGCGAAGTGGGTCGGCAGATTATTCGCGGCGTACTGGGCGGCATCTTTGGTGGAAGTCGCCGCTAGTACGTAAAGAGCTGGTTCTTCAGATTTACACTGCGTCCCATACACCAATTAATCCTGCAGAAAGCGTTTCCATGATTCCCATCGATCCCGCAGCCCGAGCCAACGTCCACCTGATCGATCACCCTCTGGTCCAACACAAGCTCACTTTAATGCGCAAGAAGGAAGCCAGTACCAACAGCTTTCGACGCCTGCTCAATGAGCTTTCCAGCCTGATGGCCTATGAAGTAACGCGCGACATGGCTACGCAGGATGTGACGATCGAAACGCCCCTGGAGACCATGACTGCCAAGCAAATAGACGGCAAAAAACTGGTTTTCGTGAGCATTTTGCGGGCTGGCAATGGCATTCTGGACGGAGTTCTGTCGGTGGTGCCCGGTGCCCGGGTGGGCCACATCGGTTTGTACCGTGACCCCAAGACGCTGCAGGCAGTGGAGTACTACTTCAAGATGCCAAAAAACATGGAGGAGCGCGACATCGTGGTGGTAGACCCCATGCTGGCCACGGGTAACTCTGCCGCCGCAGCGGTCACCCGCCTCAAAGAGTGCAGTCCTAAGTCCATCAAATTTTTATGCCTGCTGACCTGTCCTGAAGGCATCAACGCCATGTACCGTGAGCACCCGGATGTTCAGATTTACACTGCGGCAATCGATCGGGAACTCAACGACCACGGCTATATCCTGCCGGGCCTCGGTGACGCAGGTGACCGTATTTTCGGCACGCAGTGAGCGACGCCGGTCTAAAACGCTAACTTTAATCCTTGGATAAATCACACCATGCAGGTAAAAAGCTCTTTCGCACTCACCGCTGCGTTGTTGGCTGGCCTGGGCATTCAGGCCCACGCGTCCAGCACTACCTCGTCGGCGGTATCGGACAGCGCCACCAGTTCGGCAAGCAGCGCGTCTGATTCAGTGACGGGCAGCTCCACTTCCAGCAAAAAGGTAGTGACAGCGCAAGGCGACTACACCGTAGTGGATCTCGCAGCGGTCCCGGACAAGCCTGGGATGATGCAAGTTGCACTCCATGCTGCAGATTCAGCCGATGAACAGCGTGATTTCACCTTGGTGTTGCCGCGCAAAACCATTGACGACAATGGTCTGGCCATAGGCCAAACCATTTCTGCGCGGCCTCAGAACTTTGGGGTAGAGCTGTCTGGCGGAATGCACGCCCGGGTCTTTTATCTGATCTTGCATGATTCCTTGCGCAATGAATTGCGCAGCGTTCCCGTCAGCCTGTAATTTTGTGCACCGACCGCAGAGTGGGCTGCGCCATGGCTTTCTGGCGCTTTTCCTGTGGGGTTTGAGCGTCAGTCTTTCTGGAGCGGCAGCTGGGGTGCTGCGTTACTGCGATGAAGACGGGGTGGTCCGCCCCGAAGCACAGAGCCGACTTCTACAACTAAGCCAGATCGCCAAAGAAGAGCTACAGGCCGCTGATGCCCTCGTGGCGCTTGCATCGACAGCAGGCCTCGATCTGGACAGACTATCCATCCGGTACTCCCACATGGGAATCAGCGTGGCCCAAAGCCCCCACGGCCCCTGGTCCGTGCGACAGCTCTATTTCGACTGCGCACAAAGCAAGTCGCGACTGTTTGACCAGGGCATGGCAGGCTTTATCACCGGGCGCCAACCCGCCGAAGTGGTCTACCTCTCGCTGGTCATTGTGCCGCCGTCAGCCGCAACCGCCCTTGTTGACGCCGCATTGAACAACGCCCGAGCCTTGGCGCTTCTGGGCCAAACTTATAGCGCCAACGCATACCCCTTTTCAACGCTTTACCAAAACTGCAACCAGTGGGTGCTGGAAATGCTGGCATCGGCCTGGGGGGCGGTTGAAGCGGGCGAGGGAGCCAGACAGGAGGCGCAACAGTGGCTTGGGTCGCAGGGCTACAGTCCAGACGTCGTTCAAGTGAGTTGGGCTCCCCTTATGTGGCTTTCTGGCCAGATTCCCTGGTTGCACCGAGATGATCACCCAGCCGCTGATCAGGACGCCCAGTTGTACCGGATCAGCCTTCCAAAATCCATTGAAAGCTTCGTGCGAACCATGCACCCGGACTCACGACGCATTGAACTGTGCATGCAGAAAGATCAGGTCGTTATCCGGCGCGGCTGGCAACCCATGGGCCCCCAATGCGTACCTGAAAACGGTGATGAAGTCCGGGTTATGAATTAACGTCTGCGCGCCGAGCGCACACCGCCAAGCGCACTCACTATTTTCAGCACCTTGGCCAAACGCCCAGACTCTGCCACTTCCACCGTAAAGGTCATCCAGGCTATGCCTTTAACGGACAAGGTTTGCACACCGATCACATTCATCTTTTCTTTGGTAAACACCTCAGATATGTCGCGCAGCAGACCCTGGCGATCCACAGCCTCGACCGACACATCCACCGGGTAGACATTGCCTTCACCGCCCTTCGCGTTGCCCCACTGCACCTCAATGACCCGGTCACCACTGCGGTTAACCATATTGCGCAGGTTGGAACAATCGGCGCGGTGCACGCTCACGCCTTTGCCCCGGGTAACAAAGCCGCTAATGAGGTCTGGCGGCGCGGGCTTACAGCACCTCGCCAACTGGGTCATGAGCGAATCCACGCCCACTACCAGCACACCGCCCTTGCCGCCGTGCGCGGGAGCACTGGGCTTGCGAATGAATGCAGCGTCGTCCTGTGTCAGCGCTGGCTCGGGTGGCCGAAGCACGATTTCTATATTGCGCAGCGAAAACTCGTCTTTGCCCACCACCTCAAACAAGGCATCAGCCGAATTGAAGCCCAGCTGCTCTGCCAGGTCGTCGAGCTTGATGGCTGTTTTGCCTTCCCGCTGAAGCAGTTTTTCCACCGCGTCGCGGCCCTTGGCCATGGTCTCGCCCATCGCCAGCGCATTGAACCAGGCCCGCACTTTGGCACGCGCCCTGTGGCTCGCCAAAAAACCCAGTTCGGGGTTCAGCCAGTCGCGTGACGGCCCACCTTCCTTGGCTGCAGTCACCTCTACCGTCTGGCCGTTTTTGAGGGGGGTGTTCAGCGGCACCATGGCACCATCCACCCGAGCGCCTCTGCACCGGTGCCCCAGATTGGTGTGCACGCTGTAAGCAAAATCCACCGGGGTACCGCCTTTAGGCAACTCGACAATGGCAGCGTCAGGTGTGAGCACATAAATGCAGTCATCGAACACCGCAGCGTCCTGCTGTCCCGATAGATCCCGCTCCCACGCCAGCAACTGTCGCAGTACCGCAATCTTGGCGTCGTATTCGCTGCTGGCGCTCACACCTGCATAGCCCTTGGTGCCAGCTTCCTTGTAGGCCCAGTGTGCCGCTACCCCATGCTCAGCGTGGTCATGCATAGCCTGGGTGCGCACCTGCACTTCTATGGGCTTGCCCGTGGCATCGCGCACAACGGTATGCAAAGACTGATACCCATTGGACTTGGGACGCGCAATGTAGTCGTCAAATTCATTGGCAACCGGTACAAAATGGTTGTGCACCCAACTCAAAGCGCTATAGCAGTCGGACACCGTGGGCACCACAATGCGCAAGGCACGAATGTCATACACCTGCTCAAAGTCCAGCGACTTTCCGCGCATTTTTTTGACGATGCTGTAGATGTGTTTGGGTCGCCCCTGCACCGTTGCGCTAACTCCCTGGCTGGTAAGGTCGCAAGCCAGTTGCTGACGCAGCCTTTCCATGGACAACTCTCGCTCCACCCGCTTTTCATCGAGCAAGCGTGCCACCTGCCGATAGGTATCGGGTTCCAAAAACCGAAATGACAGGTCTTCCAGTTCCCACTTGATTTCCCAGATACCCAGGCGGTTGGCCAGCGGCGCAAAAACCTGCAAGGACTCCTGCGCGAGGCCGGATGGCGCAGGCAACCGGCTGGCAGCAAAGTACCGCAAGGTTTGCAAGCGCGAAGCCAGGCGCAGCATCACCACCCGCAGGTCCTTGGAGAAAGCCAGCAGCATCTTGCGAACACTCTCTGTCTGCGCCGCTGCGTTCTGCGTCATCGGTGTGGCTTGCGAGGAGTGGCTGGCCGAATTTTGTGCGATACGCGCCATACGCTGTATCCGCACAAGCTTGGTAGTCTCCAGCGCAAGATCGGCAAAGTGTGTGCCAAACGCCTTGCCAATGACCTCGTAAGGCTTGTTCAGATGGTCGCAGGCGTACACCAGGTAGCTGGCTGCCTGCATGGCCTCCGACCCCCCAATGGTCTTCAAAATACCGGCAACCGCGTCCGCATGGGCGAGTATGTTCTCACCGGTGTCCAGAACCTCACTGGAGAGCAGGGGCTCGGCAAAAGCCCTGGCTCGCGCCAGGGCATCCATCTGCTCGGGCACATTTTCAGAGGTGGCAGCCATGAGTTGGGGAGCGAATCCACCGGCGGGTTCAACGGACAAACTTTTCATGCAGCGTTCACAGTGGGTTGCAACTAACCCAGCAAGAATGAGGCCACTGCCTGAACCTGGTCTTCCGCAATCAAGGTCGGGGCATGCCCAATCCCCTCGAACTCGAGCAAGCGGGCCTGAGGACCACGTTGCATCATCGCCTTTGCCGTATCGATGGACAGCAAATCAGAATCGGTACCTCGCAGCAACAACGTCTGCGCGGTCAGACCGTCATACAGCTGCCAAAGCTGCTCCTCACCTTGCGCCGCCTGCTCACGGGTCATGGCCCGCACCGGCACTGCGATGGATGGGTCGTAATGCAGAATAAACCCCTCCTGCCCTTGTAACAGGGGCTTGACCATGGCCCACGACAAGGCCATCCACTGCTCCGGCGTGTGGGGTCCAAAGCTGGTAGAAATTTCCCACAAAGCCTGCGCGGCATCCTGCACCGACTCAAACTGCGCTGGCTTACCCAGGTAAGTGCCGATGCGAACCAGTGCTTCCCATTGGATGGCCGGACCCACATCATTGAGAACCAAACGGCGCACCTGGGCACCCACGGCATGCGCATGGGCACAAACTCCCATGCCAATCAACCCGCCCATGCTGGTGCCTACCCAATCCAGAGTTTTGGGCTTCAAATGGGCCAGCAACGCCAGCATGTCGCCTACATAAGTCGGAATCTGATAGGCATGGGGGTCGGTCAGCCAGTCGCTTTTGCCCCGCCCCACCACGTCTGGGCACACCACGCGCACAGGATGCCCGGCGCGCTCAATTAAGGCCTTGGCAAGGTGGTCGAAATCCCGACCCTGACGGGAGAGACCGTGGGCACACACCACGGTGTGGTCTGCCAGCGGATCACCCCACTGCCAATACGCCATACGGTGGCCCTTGCCCCCATCTGGGCAGTCAAGGAAGTGGAGTTCGGGTTCGTCCATGGCGCAATCAATCCGTTGCAGGTGTTTGATAATGGCATCATCCTACTGGAATCAACCCCTCAATTTAGAAAGCGACACCATGTTGAAAGGCAAAACTGCACTTATTACCGGATCCACCAGTGGCATTGGACTGGGTATCGCCAAAGCTCTGGCGGCTCAGGGCGCCAATATCGTGCTCAACGGATTTGGTGATGTCGACGGCCCCAAGGCCGAAGTGGCTGCACTGGGTGTGAAAGTCAGCTACCACGGTGCCGACATGAGCAAGCCCGCCGAAATTGCGGACATGATCCAGCATGCAACCCAGACCTTCGGCAGCCTCGACATTCTGGTCAACAACGCAGGTATTCAGCACGTTGCCCGCATCGAAAACTTCCCTGTAGAACGCTGGGACGCCATCATCGCCATCAATATGAGCAGCGCCTTTCATGCCACACGGTTGGCTCTGCCCGCCATGCGGGCCCAAAACTGGGGTCGCATCATCAATGTGGCATCGGTCCACGGTCTGGTGGCATCCGCCGAAAAAGCAGCTTACGTAGCGGCCAAGCATGGCGTGATCGGCCTGACCAAGGTGACCGCGCTGGAAAACGCCACTACCGGCGTGACCTGCAACGCCATCTGCCCCGGTTGGGTGTTGACACCGCTGGTGCAAAAACAGGTGGACGCCAAAGCCGCGGCGCTGAAAATCAGCAACGAGGAAGCCACCAAACTGTTGCTCGGCGAGAAAGAACCCTCCATGCAGTTCACCACACCCGAAGAACTGGGCGCTCTGGCCGTGTTCTTCTGCTCACCTGCTGGCAACAATGTGCGGGGTGTGGCCTGGAATATGGACGGCGGCTGGACGGCTCAGTAGGGCGAGAAAGCCTCGCTCTTCCCATGTGGTATGGTTATCCTGGGTTCTTTGAACAACATGCACGTCTAAAAACAACCGAGGAGCTTCATGTCACATCCACATTACCGTTTTTCCCGACTACTGGTCGGCTTGGGCATCGCTACAGCATCCTGGGTTGCACAAGCCCAGGCTGTGGATGTTGCGGCCGCCGAAAAATTGCTTACTGACAGCAAATGCACCAAGTGCCACTCGGTTGACAAACAGAAGGACGGGCCTTCTTACAAAAAAACAGCCGCCAAATACAAGGGCAAAGCGGATGGCGAAACCAAACTGGTGACGCACCTGACTACCTCGCCCATGGTGGAAATTGACGGCGTCAAGGAAGAGCACAGCAAGGTCAAGTCCAGCGATGAAGCAGCCGTCAAGAATTTGGCTCGCTACATTCTGTCGCGCTGAATGACAGCCGCTTCAGGTCATTCAGGATGAAATCAATCTTCAGATGGATTCGCCAGCGATGGATGCTGTCGATGGGCATCGCTGCCTTATTGGGAGTTTTCTCTGTCTCGGTGGGCATTTCAGGTGCCTATGTGCTGGCCCATACCAGCACCGAGGAGTTTTGCGTCAGCTGCCATGAAATGTCCTATAACTTTGCAGAGTACAAGGGCACCATTCACGACACCAACCGCACAGGCGTGCGTGCCATCTGTACGGATTGTCATGTTCCCCATGAGCCTGGCCCGCTGGTTCTGGCGAAGCTCAAGGCCACCAAAGATCTGTACTACACCTACATTTCTCCGTCTATAGACACGCCAGAGAAGTTCGAGGCCAAGCGTGCGGTCATGGCCCAAACCGTATGGCGCACCATGAAGGCCAACGATTCACATCAGTGCCGCAGTTGCCACCGAGAGGACAAAATGAACCTCGAGTTGCAAACCGCCAAAGCCAAATCACGCCATGCCAAAGGCAAGGCTGAGGGCAAAACCTGTATTGAATGCCACTTTGCCATTGCCCACAAAGAACCTGAAGGTCCCGGACCCGCAGAGTTGTTTGCCGATGAGCCCGCAAAATAACCCTAGTTCCATTAAAGATTAAACCGAGGAGATGATATGAAATTGAGACTGATTGCTTCTTTGGCTTGCGCCGTTGTGGCCCTGCCCACTCTGGCCGCCGATGTAACCTATCGCAAAGAGGTAGCACCGATGATGCAGAAGTACTGCGCCGAGTGCCACTCTGAAAAGGCAGGGGCACCTTCCATGGCGGATTTCAATCTGGACCAGGAAAAGTACAAGAAAGAAAAGGTTGGCCCCCGCTCTGATACCTATGAGCATCTTTTGCAACTGGTGAACGGCAAGTCCACGGGTGCTTTCATGCGCCGCCTAGATGATGGCACCAGCCCCCATTCCGGCGGCAAGCCCGGCAACATGTACAAGTACCTTTGTGAAAAGGACAACAAGGACAACAACGCCGAATGCGCAGCCAACCTGCAGGTGCTCAAGGCCTGGGTGGGCGAAGGTGGCTGGAACCTGAACCGCATGTCTGCCCGCGGTGATGTGCCCGCATTGACCAAAGAGCAAATGGATAAGGTCCAGGTCAAGTACTGATATAGCCCTTTCAGCAATCCTCAACTGGATTGCTTGAACGCCATCACCGCCTGGTTACGCAGGGTTCGAAGCAAGGCCAGTTCCTTTTCATCCAGCTCCAGCCCACCTATCTGGACCTTGTCGGCGTAAATCAGACCAAAGGGCGCGCCTTTGATCTGCAGCGGCAACAGCAGGAACGTAGGAGCGTTGATGCCTTTACGGTACCACTCTGGCAGTCGCTGCACGATGCGGGACTCGGACGCATCACTGATCAGGGAATCCACTCCCTTGAGGCACACCACCGAAAACAGGTCGGGGGTGGCCGCTTTGAGGTGCGTTTTGAAGCCAGGCACCCATTTTTCCACGCCCTGCCCCAGCCCGAAGCGGCCGGTGACGGTTTCCGTTTTGGAATCGCGCATACAAAAAATGATGCGGTCAAAGCCCATGGCCCGGTACATGGTCTCCAGAATCATGCGCAATACATCGCTGAGCTTGAAGTCCTCCACCATGGCATTGGTAATGTCCTGAATGCCAGCTGCCAGCGTTTCTGCCACCTTGGGCGACTTTGCCGCCGGTGGAACGGCTCCCGCAGAGTCCATGCCGGTCTGGGTGGCCTGCAGGGCATAGCTTCCAAAACCAGAATCCCCTTCTGCGTTTCCGTGGGCCTTCTGGTCAGAGTGGCCATCGGACAACTGAATCAATTTGGCTGCAGCCGAACCAGGCGCCACCTTGATCTCCATGGCAATGGCCAGATCTACCATCTTCTGTCTGGCAAGCGTGGTTGCGGCATGCATGTCCCTGGAGTTGCTGCCAATCGCCTTCATGTATTTCCGGCCGACTTCTTCCAGCCGTGCGGGAGCCTCCTTGGGGTCGCAATGAAGCAACACGTCTGCCATCTCATTGGATGCCAAAGAAATCCAGCGGATGCGCTCGGCGGAATCTACTGGCGCGACGGTGGGTGGGCCACCGGAGGGCGTGCGCATGCAGCGTTGAATTCCAGTAGGCAAGCCCCAGGCTTTGGCGATACCGATGCCCAGATCCTCCAGACTCAGGCCCAGCACGCTGACGGCTGCCGCAGACTCCGTCAGCGGAGCCCGAGGCGAGAGAACGTGATTGCGTATCTGGGCGGCCTCTTCCGGAAAATAAAACTGCACCAGCAAGCGCCCCAGATTCTGGAACATGGCGCCGATGAAGGCCTCTTCACTTTCACGGATTACGGGGCAAAGCTCACTGCCAATCGTGCCTGCCATCAAGCAGCGCAAAAACTCCTCTTTGAGCTGCGCTGCGTGTCCCTTGTCCTGCATGTGCTCCAGCAATACCAGGCTCAGGGCCATATTGCGGATGCCGTTGAAACCCACCAGACTCACAGCCCGCGACACGGTGCTGATGTTGCCCCCGCGGGAATAGTGTGCGCTATTGACCAAGCGCAAGAGTTTGTTGGTCAGCGCCACGTCTTTCAGGATTTCGTTGGTCACACTGCCAACGCTCTCCTTCTCGGATGTGGCCATGCTCTGAATGCGCACCACCGAGTCTGATAGCGCCGGAAAGTCACTTTTGTGGCGCATACGGCGAAGCAAAAACTCCAGCGTTCCACTGGCACCCGATGAATCCCCATCACCCGCACTGGCTCCGGAAGTTGCTTTGGGCTTGGACCATTCTTCCAGGGCCTGCAAAAAGGCACGCGCGCTGGCAAAGCGCTGGGCCGGGTCACGCGCAAGGGCCCGCGTAACGATGGCCCGCAGTTGGTCGTCAAGTTCAACGCCTTCTGTCTTGGGAAGGGTCAATTGCTCGTTCACCACGCGGTAAATGGCGCGGTAAGGGTCCGTTTCCTTGATGAGTGCTTGACCCGTCAGCAACTCGGCCAACACCACACCCGATGAAAAAATATCCATGGCCGCGGAAGGCTGCGCACCGCTGGCTGCCTCGGGCGAAAGATAGCCCACCGTTCCACTGGCCAAACTGTCTGCGCCAGACGCGCCAGCAGGTTGAATGCGTGCGGCTATACCAAAGTCCATGACCCGGGCACGTCCTGCTGCGTCGAGCAGGATGTTGGATGGTTTGAGGTCCCGGTGCACCACACCCGCGTTGTGGGCCACAGCCATGGCATCAAGCACGTCCATCATCAGCGCCACGGCTTCGGGAGCGGGAAGCGCACCACGCTTGTGGATGTGCTGATCCAGAGTTTTTCCCGCAATGTATTCGAAGACCAGATAGGGCTGCCGGTCCTGAATGTCGGCTTCGTACACCGGAACGATGTTCGGGTGCTTGACCCGCCCCACACTGCGCGCCTCCTGCAACCATTGCGCTACCGCTTTTTCATCCGAGCCCTCGCCAGGGCGCATCACCTTGATGGCAACTTCACGCTCCATACGCGGGTCAAACGCCAGCCACACCGTGGACTGGGCGCCTTCGCCCAACATTTTCTTCAGTTGAAAACGTCCCAGCGTAGCGCCGGGTTGCAATGGGGTGCCAGACAAAGACTGGCTATTGGGAAACGACATCGGTTCTGCAGTGTGAAGTGAGATCAGTCAAACGCAATGGAGTATGCCAGCCAGATTCAAGTTCTTCGCACGTATTCCAGAAACTGCACCAGCGGCAGTGGCTTGCTGAACAAGTAGCCCTGAAAAATATAGCACCCGTTGTCAGTCAGGAACTCCCGCTGGCCTGCGGTCTCCACGCCCTCAGCAATGACGGCAAAACCAAGATCTTTGCCCAAATGGATCACTGTGCGGGCTATCGCGGCATCGTGTGAGTTTGTCAACACGTCGCGTACAAAGGACTGGTCAATTTTGAGCTGGTCCAGCGGCAGGCGCTTGAGGTAGCTCAGGGAGGAATATCCGGTTCCGAAATCATCAAGAGAAAAACCAACACCCAGAGCCCGGAGCAGGGACATTTTCTGCACCACATCGTCCACGTCCTGTACCAGCAAGCTTTCCGTGAGCTCCAGCTTCAAGCGCTTGGGAACCACACCTTTGCCATCCAGAATGCCTTGCACTTGAGCAACAAAGTCTTTTTGGGAAAACTGCTGGGCGCTGACATTGACCGAGAGCGTCAGAGTCGCCAACTTGGGATCATCGGCCCAGTAAACCAACTGCTGGCAGGCCGCCTCGAGGGCTTGCAGTCCCAACGGAACAATCAACCCGGTTTCCTCGGCCAGACCGATGAATTCGCCCGGCGGTACCAGGCCGCGCCGGGGATGCTGCCAGCGCAGCAGGGCTTCGGCTCCTGTCACCATTCCAGAGGAGTTGACCTGAGGCTGGTAGACCAGAAAAAATTCGTGTCGAAGCACTCCGCGGCGCAGGTCCTGCTCATGCGTTGAGTGCTTCGCCAGGTCGCTGACCATGATGTGCACTATGGCGTAAACGCCACTGACGGAGAAGATGGTGTTGACCCAAGTGCCACCCACGCGAATCGAATCGGGCAGACCATACTCCGTTGAAATTCCACCGTTCGTGGCAGCCAAAACGGCAAATGTCGCAAAGCAAAGCCCGGCGAGCCAATGGCGCAGGTGGCCGCGCTCTTCATGCAAAACCAGAAGTGCGCTCAGGGCCAGGACAAGCAGAAAGTGGTGGGTGGACCGGGGAGCAGCTTCGCTGGGCAGATCAAACACGAGCGAAATGCCGGTCACGACACAGTACATGCTGATCAGCAGCAAGTAAAAGGCCGCCCGGGTGCGGTGATGCAGGGTCAGAAAAGCAACCCGTACACCCGAAGCCAGCATCAAGAGATCCACCGCAACAATGATCCAAGCCTTCTGGTAGGCAAAGAAAAGTGCCCAGCTGGAGCCCATCAGGATCATCAGCCCGGCCCCGAACCACAACATCGCACGCACCCGACGCAAGTGCAAAACTGCCTGCGGAGAAAGCGGCGGCATGGATCCGGAAGCGGCCATGGCTTTACTTGAGTTGTACCGAACCGCTGACAGTGACCATGACTGCCGATTTGCCCGCCTCCATGGGAACGGGCGCATCGCTGGCCATAGCTTTCATTTCCATGGCCATGACCCTGGGACGCGGGCTCCAGCCCTGATCACTGGAAGACACCGAAACCTCCCGCAGGGTATAGCTGGCAAAGCCAAATCCGCGCGCCAGTTCAGTGGCCTTGGCTTTGAATCGTTCCACCGCCATGGCCTGCGCCTCAGCCTCGACCTGCGTGCGCAAGGCACGACTCAAGCTGAAGGTCGCATTGCTGATCGTCATTCCGGAAATCTTTCCGGCGGCTGCGCCCATGCGACCGAAATCACGGCCCTCCAGCACCAATTCTGCAGTGCCAACCCAGGCCGTGATACTGCCTTCGCGGCCGTAACGGGGCTGCAGGCTGAATGCGCCGGTGCGTACATCCATCTCCCCGGTCTGCGCTGTCTTGCGGGCTTCGCTCAAGGCCGCCTCCAGGGCCCTGCGCAATTGGGATTGCACCCATGCAGGGTCGCTGCCGTCCTTGGTAGTGGACAGGGTCAAGGTAAGCCAGTCCTGCTGCACGTCGACCGAGCCCGTGCTGGAGAGCTGCACTACATTGCGCAGCTCCTGGGGCCCGATTGCTTGAGAAAAAGTGGTGCTAGCGCACGCCAACACTGCAACAGCAGCTATCAATTTAGTAGTGATTTTCATCGAAAGACCTCTTTATCGAAGTATGAACCCTTGCCACGCAAGATTTGTAACATTGTGTCAATGATGTAGCTCTATGTAGCCAAAAAGCCGTTTGCTCCGAGCAAAATACCGTCATGGCACCCAGACCCCACAAAATATTGGTTGTAGACGACGATACCCGGATGCGTGATTTGCTCAAGCGCTATCTCACGCAAGAAGGCTTTGAAGTGCTGCTGGCGGAAGACGGCAAGGCACTTAGCCGGGTCATGCTGCGCGAAACCGCAGACCTGATCGTTCTTGATTTGATGATGCCCGGCGAAGACGGCTTGTCCATCTGTCGCCGCCTGCGAGCTTCGAACGAACAGACGCCCATCATCATGCTGACCGCCAAGGGCGAAGATGTGGATCGCATTGTGGGCCTGGAAATCGGGGCGGACGACTACCTGAGCAAGCCGTTCAACCCGAGAGAGTTGTTGGCCCGCATCCATGCGGTGCTGCGCAGGCGCCCTACCCGGGAAGTTCCGGCAGCGCCATCGGGTGAGAACGAAGTTGCGCGTTTTGGCCCCTTTGTTTTTGATCTGGGCGCTCGCACGCTGCACAAATCCGGGGAAGAACTGACCTTGACCAGCGGTGAATTCGCCATGCTCAAGGTGCTGGTTCGCCATCCCCGCATTCCATTGTCCAGGGAGAAACTGGCTCAACTTTCACGCGGGCGCGAGTTCGAACCCTTTGACCGCAGCCTGGATGTGCAGGTATCGCGTCTGCGCAAACTCATTGAAGTGGATGCAACAGCACCGCGCCTGATCCAGACCGTCTGGGGTGTGGGTTACGTGTTTGTCCCGGAGGCTCCCGAGCTTGACTGAAACCCGATTTCAGGACTTTGAGGAGAGCGAGTTCATCACTTCGGAGGACCAAAAGCCCCCCCTGAAGAAATCTCCCTGGTCCCGGCTCAGCCTGTTCTGGCGCACCTTTTTCATGCTGGCGCTATTGCTCCTGGGCAGTATTGGAGCGTGGCTGCAAACTCTGCGGGCGCTGGAACTGGAGCCGCGCACCGCGCAGTTTGCACACCAGATCACCTCTCAGGTGAACCTGACCCGTGCTGCTCTAATGTACGCAGATGACATTGCGCGGGTGTCCTTGCTCAAAACCGTCTCGGAAGAAGAGGGCCTGCGCATTCAGATTCGCATGCCCACAGACACCTTCGAGCCGGTGGGCCCCAACCCCATGGCGCTGGACGTTGCGCATGAGTTGCGTGACCATCTGGGTCAGGACACTGTCATCGCAAGCAGTGTGAATCAGCAACCCGGGCTGTGGATAGGCTTTGATGTGGACGGCCAACCCTACTGGCTGGCTACGAATCTGGACCGGCTTTACCCCGCTGGAATCAAGACCTGGGGGGTCTGGATCGGGCTGGCGGCACTGCTTTCCCTGGTCGGTGCTGCCTTGATCGCCCGACTGGTCAACCAGCCTCTCAAGGAACTTTCGTTTGCAGCCAGCAGGGTGCGCGATGGTGATTTTGTGGCAAGCCGACTGAGCGAGCAGGTGCACACCAGCGAGATTCGTGAGGTCAATATTGGCTTTAACCGCATGGCGCAAAGCTTGGCCAAGGTAGAAGAAGACCGCGCCGTGATGCTGGCGGGAATTTCGCATGACCTTCGCACTCCGCTCGCACGCCTGCGCCTGGAAACCGAGATGAGCGTGGCCGATATGGTTGCGCGCCAGCACATGGCCGCCGACATTGACCAGCTCGATGCCATCATCGACAAGTTCCTCGACTACGCCCGTCCCGGCAGTACGGAATTGCAGTCTGTGGCGCTGTCCGATGTGATCCATCGAAGCCTTTACGCCCTGGGTGACTGGGCCGATGTAGAGGTTCAGTTACAACTGGACGACAGCCTGTGTGTGCTTGCCGAGGAAGTGGAGCTGTCACGCGTCTTTTGCAATTTGCTGGAGAACGCCCGGAAGTACGGTAAATCACTATCGACTGGTGCAACCCAGGTGGACGTCATCACCTCTGCCATGGACAAGTGGGTGCTGATCAAAATCCGGGACCACGGCCCCGGCGTGCCGCAGGAACAACTGGCCAGTCTCACCAAACCCTTCTATCGGGGTGAAGCGGCTCGCACAGCGGCCAACGGTGCCGGACTTGGCCTGGCCATTGTGGAAAAAACCGTGCAACGCATGGGCGGAGTCTTTTTGCTCACCGCCTCTCCCGGCGGCGGACTGTCCGCCAACATCAAGTTGCAGCGCGCCGAAGACTCGCCGTCAAAGCCCCTGGCGCTCGGCCCCCGTTAGCAACACGACTGCGCGGGCTTCCATGGCGAGGCCTTCACCAACAGGGCCCATTTTTTCGGCGGTTTTGGCCTTCACGTTCACCTGATCCACGCGAACACCCAGCAATTGCGCAATGCGCGCGCACATGGCATCAATGTGGCTTGCGAGTTTGGGCGCCTGGGCTATGACCGTGCAGTCGATATTGACAATCGCCCAGCCCTTGCCCCAAACCCTGCGATAAGCCTCCTGCAAAAGTACGCCGGAATCTGCCCCTTTGAATTGGGCGTCAGTGTCTGGGAAAAGCCGCCCGATGTCACCCAGAGCAGCTGCGCCCAGCAGCGCGTCTGTGATGGCGTGCAACAGGGCGTCGGCATCTGAATGCCCCATCAGCCCTTTGTGGTACGGAATTTCCACCCCGCCCAGAATGAGCTTTCGCCCTTCTACCAAAGCGTGAATGTCCCAACCTTCACCAATACGAATGTTCATTTCGATCTCACTTTTTCAAACGGCGTGGGGGATATCAGGCAGCTCGTTGGGGTTTGGTGCATCCTGCTCTGCGGCAAAGTGCAGTCGCAAATGCGAGGCCACGTCGTCCACAGCCTGCTCCAGCCCTTGCTCGAATTTTCCAGCCTTGAGTTGCTGAGCCAAACGCTGCACCACCCCCTCCCACACCTGTGCAGACACATGGCAGCTGATGCCCCGGTCTGCCACGATCTCAATGGCATGCTCGACCAGCAGCAAATAAATCAGTACTCCATTGTTGTGTTCTGTATCCCACACCCGCAGCTTGCCAAACTGCGCCACAGCCCGCTGGCGAACGATGCGCCTCATGTCATGTGGCCGCAGCAAATAGCTGTCTGGCAAACGAGCCTCCACACAGATGCGAATTTCTCCACTGTGACCCAACTCACCTTGCGCGACTGCCTTTGAGAGGCGCTCCAGCGCAGCGTCACTTAGCACCCGCTTGCGTCCGGCTGCAAACGTGTGCTTGATTACGCGCTTGATTTTGATCATCACTGCCATTACCAACCTCCAGAAGCCCCGCCACCACCAAAACTGCCACCACCCCCGGAGCTGAAGCCCCCTCCGCCGCCCCAACCAGAACTACCGCCGCCCCTGCCAGAGCTCCAGCCGCCGCGGTGGCCAGCGCTCTTTGCCCACTTGGGAGGCGATATACCGACCGAGATGAGTCCGATCACACTAAGGGGAATAGCCGCCAGCCCGGACCACAAGGCCCACTGGGCATTGGAAGTAATGATCCACACCACTGCCGCTAACACCGTGCCCATGGCCATGCTGAAAAAGCCCAGTCCCAGCGCAGACAAGCCCATAAATTTGGCCATGAGCGCATACAGCACGAAGTTCGCGGTAATCAAGTCACCCAGAATATCTACAAGCGCTTCACCCTTGGCCCCTTTGGCAGGTGACGGTAGCCCTTCGGCGCGGATCAGCCCGATCAGAGCGTCAACTCCGGCATTTAACCCGGCTGCAAAATCACCCTTCTTGAAGTGGGGCGCGATGGACTGGTCAATGATTCGCTTAGCCGCCAGATCCGGCACCGCCCCCTCAAGGGCCCGAGACACTTCGATGCGCAACTTGCGGTCGTTTATTGCAACCACCACCAGCAGGCCATCGCCCACGTCTTTGCGGCCTATCTTCCAGGTGTCTGCCACACGGTTGGCATACGCCGCAATATCCTCCGGCGCCGTAGTGGGTACCAGAAACACTACCACTTGCGCACCGTTGCTGGTTTCCAGCGCCTCCAATTTGATTCGCAAGGCCTCCTGTTCTGCTGCCGCTAACGTGGCTGTCTGGTCAATAACCCGTCCGGATAGGGCGGGTACGGGCTGCACAGCCTGCGCCCAGGCGATCGAACCCCATGCGAGCCAGCAAAGAGAAATTACTAGCCAGCGCCATGGCAAGTGCCAAAGTGACAGAAATTGCAGGTGTTTGGAGTTCATCAACTGACCTTTTACCATTCACCGGAGGCGCCACCACCGCCAAAACTGCCGCCATCTCCAGAACTGAAGCCGCTGCTGGAATCGCTGGAGTCAACGGAATCACTCTCGTCGCTGCTCGAACGCCAATTGTCGGATGCATCGAGGTCGGTCGCGACTGAACCGGCAGCAGCTGCAGTATTTCGGCCCACGGCAGTGCTGGGCTGGGCAGGGCTAAACATGCGTCCCAGCACAGCAATGGAAATCGGAAGGGACAAAATCAATCCGACCAGAACGCCATCGTCAGCCCCAATGGCCATCCAGAAAAACATGGAAAGAAAAAATCCGACAAAGGGCATCACCAAAGCCGCCGCAACAAGCCCCTTGAGACCTCGCACAGCCATAAAAAACAGGGCAACTGGCACGGCAAACAGAAGCTGAACGCCCAGCCATTCGTCTATGGCATCTCCAACGGCTAGGGACCCCGTCGGTTGTAGCTCAGCGGGTGCGGGCAAGGCCTCGGCCTTGATGAGCAGCGCCAGCGCATCCAGCCCTGCTTCAATGCCCTGTGCAAACTCACCCTGCTTGAAGTGTGGCGCGATGGTGTCACTGATGATGCGCTTGGCGGCCAAATCGGGCACCGCCCCTTCCAGGGCACGAGACACCTCGATGCGCAGCTTGCGATCGTCTTTTGCGACCAGCAGTAGCAAGCCATCCCCCACGCCCTTGCGGCCTACCTTCCAGGTGTCTGCAACGCGGTGGGCGTAGGCAGCAATGTCTTCTGGAGCGGTGCTGGGCACTACGAGCACCACCACCTGTGCGCCACTGGCTGTTTCCAGCGCTTGCAGCTTGGTACTCAGAGCCGCCAGCTGCGCATCATTGAGGGTGCCGCTTGTGTCCTGCACCCGCGAAGACAAGGCAGGCACCGGCACCAACTCCTGCGCCAGCACGGAAGTGACAAGGCCCAGGAGACTGGCAGTGGTCAAGCAGCGCAGAAGCAAAAACCAAGGCCCAAGCTGTTGGTAAAGCCGCGAGACCATAGGCTTAAACATTCTTGCCTTCCAAAGACCGGGCCTTAAGAACCGCCTCAGCCAAAGCGAAGTCCTGTGGATAGGTTACTTTGAAGTTCTGGGCACTTCCTTCCACCAACAAGGGGGCTTTGCCTGCCAACTCCATGGCGCTGGCCTCGTCGGTAACCGCAGCACCTGCGCCCTGCAAAGCCGACTGAAGTTCGGCCAGCCTGAACATCTGCGGCGTCTGGGCCAGCCATTTGTCACCACGCTCCAGCGTTTCTGCGACGCGACCATCCACCTCGCGCTTGAGCGTGTCGGGCAACTTGAGGGCGAGAAGGCCGCCCACATCGTCCGTCAAACATGCGTCGATCAGGGCATTGATCTGCTGCGATGTGATCAGGCAACGCGCAGCGTCGTGGACCAACACCCAGTCTGATGGCTTCGCGCCCAGGTTTTGCAGCTGAAAAATACCGTTCAATACGCTCTGAGCCCTGGTATTTCCTCCACAAGGCGCTACAAAAAATGCAGCATTTTCAGAGCCAATGAACGTGTCCCCTTCCGACACCACCACCAGGGTGCCCGCCAACCGGTCCACCGCTGAAAATGACGCCAACGTGTGCAGCACCATGGCCTTCCCCGCAACAGGCTGGTATTGCTTGGGGCCTGCTGAGCCCGCACGGGTGCCCACCCCTGCACAGGGAATCAGCGCCCATAGCCGGGCAACTGGATACGTGGAAGAACCGCTTAACGAACTGGTGGAAACAGGTAATGAGGGCATGAAGAGCCTGGATGAACTCCCCCCATTCTAAAATCGAAGCACTCATGGATTTACCCAAACTACAAAGCGGCAAACGCTACACCCTGCCCCGCCCTGCAGGATCCTCCGATGCACTGATGCTGGCTCGGCTGGGTCAACGTGAAAAAGCAAGTGGCAAACCCCTGGTCATCGTTACCTCCGACGCCTCTGACGCCCAGCGCCTTCTGGAAGAAATTGCGTTCTTCGAACCCGCCTTGCGCTGTGCCCTGTTTCCGGACTGGGAAACGCTGCCTTACGACACGTTCTCACCCCACCAGGACCTGATCAGCGAACGGCTGGCCACGCTGTGGCGCATCCAGCAGCGAGACAAGGAGACGGGTGCCGATGTGATCATCGTGCCTGCCACCACCGCGCTGTACCGGCTGGCACCGCCCAGTTTTCTGGCGGGCTACACCTTTCAGTTCAAGGTCAAGCAAAAGCTCGACGAGGCCAAGCTCAAGAGCCAGCTCACATTGGCGGGCTACAGCCATGTGACCCAGGTGGTGAGCCCCGGCGAATATGCGGTGCGCGGCGGCTTGATCGACCTGTTTCCCATGGGCAGCCCGGTGCCTTACCGTGTGGATTTGTTTGACGACGAGATCGATAGCATCCGCACTTTTGACCCAGATAGCCAGCGCAGCCTTTACCCGGTTCCCGAGATTCGCCTGCTACCCGGGCGCGAATTTCCGATGGATGACGATGCGCGCGGGCGCTTTCGCAGCCGCTGGCGGGAGCTATTGGAGGGCGACCCCACCAAGAGCCGCATTTACAAGGACATGGGCAACGGGGTGGCTACCGCTGGTATTGAGTACTACCTGCCCCTGTTCTTTGAGCAAACTGCCACGGTGTTTGACTACGTAGGAGCGGACGCCACGGTGGTGCTGCATGGCGACCTGGAACCTGCTTTTCAGCGCTTCTGGCAGGACACCAAAGACCGCTACCGCTTGGTGCAGGGCGACCCCGAGCGCCCCGCATTGCCACCAGAGAGCCTGTTTTTGGGAACCGAGCAGTTTTACGCCCTGTGCAACAGCTATGCACAGCTGGCCATTAAGGCAAAAGCTGAGGGTGATTCGCCTTACCCCGAGTTCGCCGCCCTGCCCCCCATGGCCGCCTTGCGTGGCACCGATGACCCGCTGCTGGCACTGAAAAGCTATGCGCGCAACACCCAGCAGCGCCAGTTGGTGCTGGCCGAGAGCGATGGGCGCCGCGAGAGCCTGCTTGACTTTTTGCGGGCGTCGCAGATCAACCCGCCTGCTTTTGACTCGTTGCAGGAGTTTGTCGACAGCTCGGAAAAGTGGGGCATTGCCACTGCGGCTCTGACCGTGGGCTTTGGCTGGCTTGAATCTGGCATTGATCTGATCACGGAAACGGAACTGTTTGCCGCTGGCCCCACCACGCGCCGACGCAAGAAGCAGGAGCAGGTCAGCGATGTGGAAGCGCTGATCAAAGACCTGAGTGAACTCAACCTGGGCGACCCGGTCGTGCATTCCTCGCACGGGATTGGGCGCTACCGCGGCCTGATCCACATGGACATGGGCAACAAGACCGCCGACGGCGAGCCGGAAATGCAGGAGTTTCTGCACCTTGAATATGCCGACAAAGCCACGCTGTATGTGCCCGTAAGCCAGTTGCAACTGATTAGCCGCTACACCGGCGTGAGCGCCGACGAGGCCCCGCTGCACCGCCTGGGAAGCGGCCAATGGGAAAAAGCCAAGCGCAAGGCGGCAGAGCAGGTGCGCGACAGCGCCGCCGAACTGCTCAACATCTATGCCCGCCGCGCCGCGCGGGAAGGCCACGCGTTTCGCTACTCACCTCACGACTACGAAACCTTCTCCAACGACTTTGGCTTTGAGGAAACCGCCGACCAGAAAGCCGCCATCCACTGCGTCATTCAGGACATGGTCAGCCCCCGCCCTATGGACCGGCTGGTATGCGGCGACGTGGGCTTTGGCAAGACCGAGGTGGCTTTACGCGCTGCATTTATTGCCATTACCGGGGGCAAGCAGGTGGCCTTTCTGGCGCCCACAACCCTATTGGCCGAGCAGCACTACCAGACGCTGATAGACCGCTTTAGCAAGTGGCCGGTGAAAGTGGCCGAAATGAGCCGTTTTCGTTCCGGCAAAGAGATCACGGCCGCGCTCAAGGGCGTGGCCGATGGCACCATCGACATTGTGGTGGGCACGCACAAGTTGCTGAGTGAATCCACCAAGTTCCACGATCTGGGCTTGCTCATCATCGACGAAGAGCATCGTTTTGGAGTCCGCCACAAGGAGCAAATGAAGGCCCTGCGCGCCGAGGTGGACGTGCTGACACTCACCGCGACCCCCATTCCCCGCACGCTGGGCATGGCCTTGGAAGGACTGCGCGATCTCTCGGTGATTGCCACCGCGCCACAACGCCGCCTGGCCATCAAGACCTTTGTGCGAACCGAGGGCAACGGCGTGATTCGCGAGGCGGTGCTTCGCGAACTCAAGCGTGGCGGACAGGTGTACTTTCTGCACAACGAAGTGGAAACGATTGAGAACCGCCGCCAGAAGCTCGAAGAATTGCTGCCCGAGGCCCGCATTGCAGTGGCCCATGGTCAGATGCCCGAGCGCCAGCTGGAGTCGGTCATGCGCGATTTCATTGCCCAGCGCTACAACCTGTTGCTGTGTTCCACGATTATTGAGACGGGCATTGACGTACCCACCGCCAACACTATTGTGATGAGTCGCGCTGACAAGTTTGGTCTGGCCCAGTTGCACCAGTTGCGCGGCCGCGTGGGGCGCAGCCACCATCAGGCCTACGCCTATCTGATGGTGCCGGACATTGAAGGTCTCACCAAGCAAGCCCAGCAGCGGCTGGACGCGATTCAGGCCATGGAAGAGCTAGGCAGCGGTTTTTATCTGGCCATGCACGATCTGGAAATTCGCGGTGCGGGTGAGGTGTTGGGCGAAAACCAGAGCGGCAATATGCTGGAAGTGGGGTTTCAGCTTTACAACGAAATGCTGAGCGAGGCGGTGCGCTGCCTCAAAGCGGGCATTGAGCCAGACTTGCTCAGCCCGCTGAACGTTACCACCGAGATCAACCTGCACGCCCCGGCGCTGCTGCCAGACGACTACTGTGGCGACGTGCATTTGCGTCTGAGTTTCTATAAAAAACTGGCCACGGCCAAAAACACCGACCACGTAGACGCCCTGCTCGAAGAAATTGTCGACCGCTTTGGCAAGCTGCCCGCACAGGCCCAGACGCTGATTGACGTGCACCGCCTGCGGGTGATTGCCAAACCCTATGGCGTGGTAAAGGTGGACGCGGCACCCGGAGTCATCCAGATCACCTTCAAGAAAAACCCGCCGATTGACCCGATGAAGATCATCCAGATGATCCAGAAAAACAAGCACATCAAGCTTGCGGGCAACGAGAAACTACGCATTGAGCGCGAACTACCGGAGGTGAAAGACCGGGCGCAGATGGTGCGGGATATTCTGAAGAGCCTGGGGCAGCCGATGGTGGAGGTGCTTGCTACTCCTGCGGTTGCGAAGTAGCAGGGTGTCATGGCTGCGTGCTGATTCGCGACTCGGTCGCATGCGCTGCAGAGTTTGGTGCGTAGGGAACATTCGGATTTTGTCCACAAATGACTCCAGAAGGCTATTTGAAGTCAGCTATTTTTCCGATCCGCTTGTTCCAGAACTGACACTGGCCCCTACATTCTGGCGGTCGGCTATTTGCCGGGCATTCAGTGAGACGGAGCACCCGCGTGGGCCGGGAGCTGACTTTTCCATCAACCCAGTGCGGACACTCAAATCCAGTTTTAACGTTGGCGCTGTCCGGCGCGCGGCCCGCGCCACGAAGCGGTAACCTGATGCTGTGCGTCCGTGCCGAGCAAGCTGTTAGACCGTTGCGCCAGAAACCAGCGGAAATGAGGAAGGGTTTCGAATGGACTGGACTGATAAGTCAATGTCCAACCCGGGCCAATAAAGATGGTCGGGGGTCGGCCACTGAACTTCGGAAATCTGTTCGATCGTCCCTTTTCGGAACCAAGGAAATTGATCAAAGGGCACGAGCAGTTCCTCGTCGGCAAGCAGTAGCCAAAAACCGTGCTTCGAAACATGGGTAACTTCAGCCGCCAAAGTGGTGGTTCCAGGCATCATGGATCTCCTTCAAGTGTGCATTCACAACTGCTTGCGCTTGTCGAAGTTGCGTAGCAGAAAGACCAGTGTGGTTGGCTAGAACTACCTTGGGGGTAAGCCAGAACTTCGCTTCACCGTCCAGTGCGAAACATGGACATGAATGCGTGCCTCTTCCCGAGAAAAAAAGAAGAGACGAAACTGGCCGTCACGAACAATGGTAGGTGCCATGCCGTTACTGTAACCAACTTGTATTCCAGCAGGCTAACGTCGGCGCTGTCCCGACAAGTTCGAACCGTCTACTTTTTCCCGCGAATTTTTGCCAGCTCACCCTGAGCTTCGTTCCACAAATCCATGCCAACGTCGGCTGCAACCAGAGCGTAGACCTTAGTCAGCTTGTCGCGCATACGGGTTGCCTCAGCGGGGGACAGTTCGTTCACCATCATTCCCTTGGCTTTGAGGTCGCCCACGGCCTTGGCAGCTTCGTCGCGGGTGTCCTTGCGCTCAAAGTCGCGGCTGACAATGGCGGCATCCATCAGCACCTTTTGCTCATCCTTGGAGAGCTGGTCCCAGTATTTCTTGCTGACCGTCACGATCCAGGGGCTGTAAACGTGGTTGGTCACCGTCATGTACTTTTGCACTTCGTAGAACTTGCTCGACAAAATGGTGTTGAACGGGTTTTCCTGGCCGTCCACGGTTTTGGTTTCCAGTGCGCTGAACAACTCGGAGAAAGGCATAGGAATGGCATTGGCGCCCAGTGTCTGAAAGCTGGTCAGGAACACGTTGTTCTGCATGACGCGCAGTTTGACGCCGTCCAGGTCTTCCATCTTGGTGATAGCACGTTTGCTGTTGGTCAGATTGCGGAAGCCGTTTTCCCAATACACCAATCCGACCAGCCCTTTTTCTTGCAACTTGTTCTTGATTTTTGTACCAAGTGGGCCGTCCAGCAGGATGTCAGCTTCTTTCGCGTTGCTGAACAAGAAGGGGGTATCCCACAGCGCCATTTCTTTGGTAATGCCAACCAATGTGGCAGTCGACCCGACCATCATCTCTTGCGCGCCACCAATCAGCGCTTGCTGCATTTGGGTGTCTGGCCCGAGAGCGGCGGCACCAATAGCGCGTATTTTCATTTTTCCGCCCGAGTTTTTCTCTACGGCGTCAGCAAAAACCTTGGCGGCGCGACCCTGGTTGCTTTGCTCGTTAAGGCCGTAGCCAAAACGAATCAGGCGTGGCTTGATGTCCTGCGCTACTGCAGCGAACGATGCGCCCAGCAGGGCTGCGGTGGTGGCCGCAATAAGGGTACGTCGAAGAAAGGTCATAGAAATCTCCTGAGATTAAAAAATTACCGCATCCACGCCACCGGCGCAGTCACGATCTGGGGGAACAGCACGAATATGAAAAGAATGGCGGTGTAGCTAAGCAAAAACGGGTTAACGCCCCTGATCACCTGGTGCAAGGACAACCTGCCCACACCGGCCACCACATTGAGCACCGTCCCTACGGGAGGAGTAATCAGGCCGATCGCACCGTTCAAGACAAACATCAAGCCAAAGTAAACCGGGTCAATGCCCGCCTTGACGGCGATGGGCAGCATCACCGGGGCGAAGATCAGGATGGTGGGCGTCAAGTCCAGCGCTGTGCCTACAATCACCAGCACCACCATCATGACCAGCATCAACAACTTGGGGCTTTCTACCAAGGGGCCTAGCCATCCGATCAGCAGATTGGGCAGGTCGGACAAGGTAATCATGTAACTGGCCACTGCCGCACCGGCGCACAGGAACATCACAATCGACGTGGTTTTCGCGGCTCGTACCAGCACACCATAGAGATCGGCCACCTTCATCTCCCGGTGCACGAAAAGGGCGATCACCATGGCGTAAAACGCTGCTACCACGGCGGCCTCGGTGGGGGTAAATACACCCGACTTCATGCCGCCAATGATGATGAGCGGCATCAGCAAGGCCCAGAAGGCTTTTCCTGTAGCGCGCACACGGTCTTTCATGGGCAGGGGGGTGCCGCGAGGCAAGTCCAGATCACGCAGCACCCAGCGCCATGCAATGATCAAACCCGCACCCATGATCAAGCCCGGCACGATGCCAGAGACAAACAAGGCGGAAATCGAAGTGTTGGTCGTTACGCCGTAAATCACAAATGGCATGGACGGCGGAATAATGGGCGCGATGATGCCGCCCGACGCAATCAACCCCGCAGAGGTATGCATAGGGTAGCCCTGCTGGCGCATCATGGGCAACAAAATGGTGGCCAATGCGGCTGTGTCGGCCAGGGCCGAACCGCTCATGCTGGCCATCAGCACAGCTGCTCCAATAACCACATAGCCCAGGCCACCGCGAATATGACCTACCCAGGCCTGGGCCATGGCGACAATGCGCTGGCTGATGCCACCCGAGTTCATCAACTCACCAGCCAGAATAAAAAACGGCACCGCCAACAAGGGAAAGCTGTCCACCCCGGCCACCAGGTTTTGCGCCAGCAGTTGCGTATCCCAAAACCCCAGCACCCAGGCCATGCCTGCCCCGGTCAGCACCAGGGCCAACGCCATCTTCATTCCAATGCCCATCAGCACCAACATGCCAACTACGAAAACTATAAAAGCCTGACCTTCGTTACTCATGATGAGGCCTCCGACGAGCCGCCTCTAGGAGGGCTGCGGCCCCCTCGGGGGGCAGTGAACGAATGTGAACGTGGGGGTGCATAGTGTTTACTCGACCTCTGCGCCGTGACCCAGGTCCAGCGGTGTTTGTTGAATCAATTCGATCAAGGCCATCACGCCGATGGCTACGGTGCATAAAAGTGCAGGCAGGGGCAGCAAGGCCGTGGAGTAGCCCAACACCACCGACTTGCTGCCAAGCCCCACCACCACCTGTTGCCAGGCGCCCCAGGCCACCAAGCCGCAGCCCAGGAGGACGGCGATGCGGATCACACTGGTCATCAGGCGCATCTGCAGCGGCTTATTTTTGAGCAGACCCACCAAACTGGTGAAGGCCATGTGCTCGCCCGCCGGGTAGGCTGCGGTGGCGCCGATGAAGACCATCCACACGAACAACAGGCGCGAGAGCTCTTCGCTGGCCGCCACGCCGCTGCCAAAGCCGTAGCGCAGCACCACATTGATGAAGACGGACAGGGCCATCACGCCCAGGCACGCAGCCATCAGCGTGTTGGTGATGTGCTGGAAGCGCCCGATGGGCGCAGGTGTGTGCGTTGCGTGACTCATGTGTATTCCTTGTGGTTCACCCAAGCCGTTACCTCGGCCTGCAGTTGTGTCAATGCCGCCCGGGCGTCCACCCGCAGCACGCCCGACTCACCCACGGGCGACTCCAGCGTGGCGAACTGGCTGTCCACCAGCGTGGAGGGGAAGATGTGGGCGTGTGCGCGCGCCGCCACCCGGCTCTGTGCCTGCTCACGGTCAATGTCCATAAAAACAAACCGTATGGCGGGTGCAGCCTGGCGCAGTCGGGTGCGGTAGGCGCGTTTGAGCGCCGAGCAAGTCATCACTACGCCCAGCGGGTGGGCACGCAGCTGCTCGCACAGCGTGGTGAGCCAGCCATCTCGGTCGGCATCGGTCAGCGGCACGCCGCTTTGCATCTTTTCGCGGTTGGAAGCGCTGTGGTGGTCATCGCCTTCCACCAGCGGCAAACCGGTAGCCTGTGCCACTACAGCCCCCAGGCTGGACTTGCCGCAACCGGCCACACCCATGATCACAATCGGTTCCATCGTCTTCATTCACCTCTATTGGATAGCGCTATCCCATGTTTTCAAATAAAAGACGATTGACAGGTTTTGCAATCGCCTAAGTTCAAGAAAAATTTTCGACTAAGGGATTGCCCGTCTGTCATTCGTCTTGGGATAGCGCTATCCTATGCCAACCTTTCCAAAGTACTAATCGGTAGTTAC
>CAJBMJ010000281.1 GCA_903954045.1 uncultured beta proteobacterium
CAAAGCGCTTGATTAACGCTCCTTGACATAAGGCTTGCCAAGTGCCTGCGGCGCAACCGCGCGACCGATAAATCCTGCCAGTAAAACTACCGTCAATACATAGGGTAAGGCCTGAATTGCCTGCACCGGCACCTCGCCGAGCACCGGCAAGTGCACTCCCTGCAAACGGATAGCTGCCGCATCAAGAAAGCCGAAAAGAAGGCAGGCCCACATGGCATGTACCGGGTGCCAGCGACCAAAAATAAGGGCTGCCAAAGCCATAAAGCCGCGCCCGGCAGTCATATTTGCAGAAAAACTGGCGCTCTGGGCCAGCACCAGATAGCTGCCAGCCAGACCACACAGCATGCCGTTGAGTGTCAAAGCGGTATAGCGCATTCGCGATACGGATACGCCTGCGGCATCGACCATTTGCGGGTTCTCACCAACCGCCCGCAAGCGCAAACCGAACCGGGTTCGAAACAGCAGCCACCACACTGCAAAAACCAGTACAAAACCCAGGTAGACCAATGCGTTATGGCTTAACAGCCCGTCGCCCAGCAAGGAGCCAACCCAGGGAACCGTTCGGGCCTGTTGGGCGAGTTCGACAAACAGCGGTTGAATCCGTACGTCGACTGAAACCGGAGGTGTTTGCCCCCCTTGTGAAAACCAGGCGATCCCAAGCACCACCGTCAAGCCCGAAGCGACGATATTGATGGCGACCCCCGACACCACCTGGTCGCCGCGATGGCTGACGCAAGCCAGCCCGTGAAGCCAGGAAAACGCGACCGCAGCCACCATCGCCGCCAGCAGGGCCAGTGTCGTGGAGCCATACAGCGCACCAGCCGACCCCGCAGCGAACGCCCCGATCAGCATCTTGCCTTCCAGGCCAATGTCTACCACCCCTGAGCGCTCCGACAACAAGCCAGCCAGAGCACACAAAATCAGCGGCGTTGAAACCCTTAAGGTAGAGCCGAGCATGGCCCCCAGCAGTGCCTCATCCATGCGTGCGCCCCTTGTGGGTCCACAGCGCCAGCACCCATGCCAAGGGTCGGGCTATCACGTACACCATGGCGCCTGAAAACAACACGATAAAGCCCTGCAACATGACCACCATGTCGCGGCTGAACCCCTGAATTTCGAAGGCCACTTCTGCTCCACCCTGAAACAGCGCACCGAACAACAGACTGGCAAAAATGATTCCCACCGGGTGGTTGCGCCCCATCAAAGCCACCGCAATGCCGGTAAATCCGGCCCCGCTGACGTACTCCAACAGCAATTTGCCGTTGACGCCCGCAATCTCATTCATGCCAACCATACCGGCCAAAGCGCCCGAGATAGCCATGCTGATGAGCACCTGGTGTCTTGCCTCTATTCCGGCGTATTGCGCTGCACTGGCGCTCGACCCAACGGCACGCAGCCGGTATCCCGCGCGCGTTCGCCACAGGAAAAGATGAACACCAGCAGCAGCCACCAGCGCCAACATCAAACTCAGGTTGAGCGGTGAGCTCGGCCACTCCACTCCCAACCAGGCCAGGGCTTCATGCATGGCCGGCAGATGGGCCGACGGGGCAAACGCGACGCTCTCCACCGACATGGTGCCCGCTGGACGCAAGTGGTTGACCAACAGATAGACCAGCACACTGCTGGCAATAAAGTTGAACATGATGGTGGTGATCACGATGTGGCTACCCCGATAGGCCTGCAAATAGGCTGGCACGGCGGCCCAGGCCAGCCCGAACAAGGCGCCAGACAAGAGCATCAGGGGCAACATCACCCATGCGGGCAGAGACGCCGAGAGCCACAATGCCACCAGCCCTGTGCCCAGCCCCCCCATGATGGCCTGACCTTCCCCCCCAATATTGAACAGCCCACCATGAAAGGCTACCGCGACAGCCAGCCCCGTCAATATGAAAGTGGTCGTGTAGTACAGGGTGTAACTGATACCCCTTGCTGTGCCAAAGGCCCCCTGAACCAGCACCGCAATGACCTTGCTGGGATCCTGTCCCACCAGGTAGACCACGCCTGCTGCCGCTAAAAGCGCCACCCCAAGGCAGACGGCTGGCAATAACACCAGATCAGCCCAACGTGGCAAGGTCGCCTGCATGCTCATGCCCTGCCCCCGCCGGTCATCAACAATCCAAGACCCGCCTCCGTGCAGTCGCCGATAGCCAACTCGCCGGAAATGCGCCCCTGGTTCATCACTATGACGCGGTCCGACAGTGCCAATATTTCGTCCAATTCACTGGAAACGACCAGCACGGCGCAACCCGCATCGCGCATAGCCCGCAACTGGGAGTAAATGAACTCAATGGCACCAATATCGACTCCCCGTGTAGGCTGACCGACCAGCAACACCTGTGGGGCCCTCCCCAGCTCTCTGGCCAGCACCAGCTTTTGCTGGTTGCCTCCGGAAAAACTGCTGCAGCTCAGGTCCACATCGCGCGGCCGAACGTCAAAGCGCTCCATCATCGTTCCTGCCGCCTGCCGCATCTGGCGGTGGTTCATCCACGGGCCGCTGGAATATTCTGGCAGTTCTTCATAGCCCAGGGCGGCAGATTCCCAAGCTGCAAAATCCATCACCAGTGCCCGCGCATACCGATCTTCAGGTACATGGGCCAGCCCCAAGGCACGCGCAGTACGGGGGTTGAACCAACGATCCGAGGTGAACTGCTGTTCGCAAATTTCCAGCGTGCCCTCGGCAGGCACCAGCAGACCCGAAAGAACATCCAGTAGCTCGCTCTGTCCGTTGCCGGATACACCTGCAACACCCACAATTTCTCCGGCATGCAAAGTCAGGCTCAGGCGATTGAGCCTGACTAC
>CAJBMJ010000282.1 GCA_903954045.1 uncultured beta proteobacterium
GCGCATGGCGCTTAACCGAATCGACGAGGGCGATCAATATGTCAAGCTGCTGCAAAAGGGCAACACTGAGGCCCAGGCTCTGTTCAACGACTTGTTGATTGGCGTGACACAGTTCTTCCGCGATAGCGCCGCTTTTGAGGCGTTTGAAACCAAGGTCGTACCCGCATTGTTTACCGGCAAGTCCACCGTCAATGGCGTGGTGCGGGTATGGGTGGCAGGTTGTTCCACCGGCGAAGAGGCCTACTCGATTGCAATTCTGCTGCAAGAGCGTATGGAGGCGCTGCAGCAAAGCTATGTCGTTCAAATTTTCGCCACAGACATTGATCCCCGTGCCATCGCCACCGCGCGCAACAGTATTTACCCGGTGGGCATCGCGGCCGATGTGTCTGCCGTGCGGCTGTCGCGTTTTTTCACCCCCCTGCCCGGTGGAGCGGGCTACCAGGTGCGCAAAGGCATACGCGACATGCTGGTTTTTTCCGAGCAGAACCTGATCAAAGACCCGCCATTCTCCAAGCTCGATCTCATTAGCTGCCGCAACCTCCTGATCTACTTCGGCCCTGAGCTGCAGCAGCGCCTCATGCCACTCTTTCACTATTCACTCAGCCCGAATGGCAAGTTGTTTCTCGGCAGCTCCGAAGGGGTGGGCGAATTTACCGATCTGTTTAGCCCCGTGGACGGCAAGGCCAAACTGTTTGAGCGCAGGAACGTGCAGGTGGGGCACGCTCGCCACGGGCCAAGACCAATTGTTCCTGCGCTATCGGCCGTGGATGCGGCACTGCCACGCGCAGCGAAGAAGAGGGTATTCCCTGGCGGTGTGCCACTGCGCGAGATCATTGAACAGGCATTGCTGAGCCAACTGGCCCCCGCCGCGGCGCTGGTGTCAGCCGCGGGCGAAATCCATTACCTTTACGGCAGCACCGGCATGTACCTGGAGCCTGCCGCAGGTGAGCCAGCTGTGGCCAATATGCTGGCCATGGCCCGAGAGGGATTGCGCCCGGTGCTTTCCAGTGCCCTGCGCGAGTGCGATGCCACGCAAACCCTGGTGCGCAAGCCGGCGGTCAGGGTCAAGACCAATGGACACTTCACCCGGGTCAACCTGCTGGTGCGCCCGGTTGCGCCCAGTGCGGGCATCGTACAGCCCATGTACCTGGTGCTGCTCGAAGATGCGCCGGAGGTGTCCACCACGCCCGGCAAGCGCAATCGTAGCGTCGTAGACGCCTTGGCTGAGGACACCGTTTCGCGCGAGCAGTTTGCTGCGCTCACCGAGGAGTTGCAAGCCAAGGACGACTACTTGCGCAGCACGCAGGAAGAGCTCGAAGGGGCCAATGAAGAGCTGAAGTCGTCCAATGAGGAAATGCAGTCGGTCAACGAAGAGCTGCAAAGCACCAACGAGGATCTGGAAACTTCAAAGGAAGAGCTGCAGTCGGTCAACGAAGAGTTGACCACGGTCAACGCCGAGCTCTCCGTTAAGGTCGATACGGTGATGCACCTGAACGACGACATGAACAACCTGCTGGCCGGCACCGGCATTGGCACCCTGTTTGTGGACTACCAGCTGCGCATCCTGCGCTTCACACCCAGCGTGGTACCGATCATCAACCTGATTGCCAGCGACATAGGCCGACCGGTGGCCCATCGTCCATGGTGTTGCCGGCCTGATCGACCTGGGCTGTGCCAAGTTCTACCCGCTCCACGCTGGCATTGATCAGGCGCTTGATTTCTTTGGCAGCCTCGGCACTGCGGCCTGCCAGGCTGCGCACTTCAGTTGCCACCACGGCAAAGCCGCGGCCCTGGTCGCCCGCACGGGCCGCTTCCACGGCGGCGTTCAGTGCCAGGATGTTGGTCTGGAAGGCGATGCCGTCAATCACGCTGATGATGTCCGCGATCTTCCTGGAGGCATCGTTGATGCCCTTCATGGTCTCCACCACGCGTGCCACCACTTCGCCCCCCTGCACAGCCGTGGTGCTGGCGCTCATAGCCAACTGGTTGGCCTGACGCGCGTTGTCGGCGTTTTGCTTGACGGTGGCGCTGAGCTGCTCCATGGAGGCCGCCGTTTGCTCCAGCGCGCTGGCCTGGCTTTCCGTCCGTGCACTGAGGTCGTGGTTGCCCTGGGCAATTTCGGCACTGGCCGTGGCCACACCTTCGGAGCCTTGGCGGACCTTGGTTACGGTTGAGACCAACGTCGTCAGCATGGAATCCAGTGCGCCCGCAAGACTGTCGGCGGAATGTGATCCTGATGTGTGCCTTCGAGTCAAGTCACCGTCGGCGACATGTCGCGCCGCAGTCATGGCATCGTTTAGCTCCATGCCAAGCTGGCCCGTGATGCTACGGGAAATGAGCGAAGCCAATACCGCCAGCAACAGCCCACCCATCGCTATGGACACGACGCTGATGGTCCGCGTGTTGCTTATGCCGGCGTCAAATTCTGCTGCCGCGCTGTCTGCCTCTGCCTGCAGGCTGGTAGCGCCCTTGGTGATGAGACTATCGTATTGGTCGATCAGCTTGTCGATCCGGTCGTCAACGACGGCTAACTCGCTCAACGGCGCGTCCCGTTTGGTTAACGGGAGGTAGCTTTCGAGATACAGCTTGCGCAGTTCATCCATGGCCTTGCGGGCTTCCTGGGCCCATTGGCGCTCCTGGTCTGTATCGGCGACCTTGGCCGAAAAATCCAAGGCGGCATCGATTTCCCCCGACATGGCTCGCCACTTTGTCGCGGCATCATCAAACTGACGGTTGATAAAGGTATCTGCCACGATGCGATAGGCTTCGGCCCCCAGGCCAGCCACATGCTTCAATTGCCCCGCTTCCTGTGTCCGCCGGTGTGACTCACTTTTGAGTTCACTCAGTTTATTGAGGCCAACCCAGTTGACGACAACCAATATCGCCATCACCAGCACGGAGGCCAGGATCAGCAGCATCAGGCGTGTAGAGATTTTCAGGTTTTTCATGGTTACTTCCCCTTAGTGTTGTTTGTGAGGTCATCCCCATGTCGGCAGCCACACTGCCGAGCAGCGCGCGCAGGTTGGTGCGAATCCGTTTCGAATCGTCAACGATCAACAAGTGGATGGCCATGCGCTGATCGTGCTGCGCCTGCAGCGATCGCGCTATCGGCCCGCGCTGATTCTGTTGTCAGCGCTGGCTGACACAGGGTAGGCCATGGCCTACACCGCGCGCTTCGGTGCAATATTTGCCCTCATGCGATTGCCTCAAGCCTTTTTTTGGGTCTTCTTGACTTTGAGTGGCAAGCATTCCTGAGCAACTGGCAGTGGCTTGAATTCCGGGTCCTTGTGCAGCAGGACTGCACCTCGCTCTGCCGCACAAGCGGCGATCCAGGCATCTGCGATGGACAGCGGATACATGGCTTTGTATTCGGCGGCTTTTGCCAGCAAGCTTTCAGTGTTTGACAACCACTCGATCGGCAAGGCGAGGCATTGTTGGTACGCCAGTTGACCCGCTGCCTTGTCCTCATCTCGCCATACGCGGTAGAACACCTCCATCAGGGTGATGAAGCATCCGTGGCATTTCGCCTGACCTCTGGTGGCAAGGTCCAGCACTTCGGCCACCCTGTCGGCACCGGCCTCGTCGTCGCGTAAGGTCAGAAGGGCCGACGTATCCAGCAGGAATCGCTTCATTCTCTGGTCAAGTCCTGCTTGCGAGTGGCCAGCAAGCGTGTGGTTGCGCCACCCTTGCCTTGCCCCCTGAAGGCCTCTATGGGGTTGGCACGCACGGGCA
>CAJBMJ010000283.1 GCA_903954045.1 uncultured beta proteobacterium
CATCACGCCCGCACGCATACAGCACTTGCGCCAGCGCATCGCGCAAGTTGAGCGAGTCAAAGTGTTGGATGACATTGCGCTGGCTCCTGCGTGGATGCGCCCGCATCTGCGCGCTGTGGCTGCGGGAGATAGCGTATGACGTTGGGGGCAAAGTTTTTGGCGCTGTCGCCCGAACGCCGCGCTCTGGCGTTCGAGCAGGCCGCAGCCGGGCAGGCAGGGCAGTCGGTCATTCTGGAAAAAGACTTTTGGGTGACATGGCTCTTGGGGCTGTTGTTTTCTCTCCCCCAAGTGGCACCTTTTCTGGTGTTCAAGGGAGGCACCTCACTGTCCAAGGTGTTTGGCGTCATAGACCGGTTTTCTGAAGACATCGACCTGTGTCTGGTGCCGGAATTTGTGGGTGCAGACGCGGCAGGTTTTGACGCACTGGCTAGCCGCGTCAAACGCGATGCCGCAGTGCTGGAGATGCAGCGCCTGTGCGCCGACAAGGCGTGCACGGTGGTGCAACCACTGCTGGAGGGCGCAATCTGCGCCGCCTTGGGGCCAGCACCGTCTGGGCAGTGGTTGCTCTACACGCTGGATGTGGATGCCAAGTCGCCGATTCTTTATTTTCGTTACCCAAGCACCCAAGGTCAGGGTTTTACCTATGTCGCGCGCGAGGTGAAGCTGGAGCTTGGCACGCTGACCGATCAACAACCCACGTCACGTTACCCCATTGCGCCACTGCTGGCCAAAGCCTACCCGGCGCTGTTTGTGGGCTGGGCGTGTGATGTGGTGGCGCTGGGGTTGGAGCGCACGTTTTGGGAGAAGGCGACGATTTTGCATAGCGAGCACCACCGCCCAGCGGGTTCACCCACGCCTGACCGCTATGCCAGGCACTACTTTGATATGGCCCGGCTGCTGGCACACCCCAATGCAGCGCAGTTTCTGGCCGATATGGTGCAAGCGAAACATGTGGTGGACTGGAAAAACCGGGTGTTTGCCCGCAGTTGGGCACGCTATGACTTGGCATGCCAAGGCACTTTCCGGCTGGTGCCGCCGCCAGACCGCCGCGCAGCCCTGGCACGCGATTACGCCACCATGCGGCCTATGTTCATGTCTGAGCCGCCCGCTTTTGACGAGCTGTTGGCTGCCCTTGCAGCGGCGGAACTGTCCATCAATAAGGGGCAAAAATGAGCCGTTCATTTGCTACTAAATACATAGCTTCTCACGCACAGCCAGTAAGCGTGAGGGGCCAATTTCTCATGGTAATTAATTACTGGCAGCGGCTGCAGCCCGCCCCTGGTTGCATTTGCTGGGCGTGACAAAGGGCGTCAGCCACAGCCCAGAGGTGTGCTACCTGCGGGATGGCATCAACGGGGTGATGACCAGCGACAGTGGAGAAGATGGTGGCGCAGTTTGCGGATGGGATTGAGAGGTGTTTGGGGCGGTGAGCGTGCAACTTCTGTGAATTTGTGTGCTGGATGTTGAATTTTATGGAGTTACAATTAAATCGTGTTGACCACCATTGAAACCCCAATCTTTCAGCGTATGGCCGAAGGTGTTTGGAACGAGCCCGAGCGCGAAGCGTTCATCACCTTCATTAGTGAAAACCCACTGGCGGGTGACGTAATTCCCGGCGCAGGCAATTTGCGCAAGGTCCGCTGGAAGCGCAAAGGCATGGGCAAGAGCGGCGGATGAAATTATGGAAGGAGGCCTACGATGCCTAAAGCCAAAATGGACGAAGAGATGAAAGCCTTTGCCGCCGATGTGCGTGAATCCATCGCGCAAGCCAGGCGGGGTGAGTTCGCGCGGGTTCATACGCCCGCCGACATTGCCGCCTACAAAGCACGTGGCCGCCCGGTTGGCAGCACCAAAGACGATGCCAAACAAGCAGTGACGGTGCGTTATAGCCCCGATGTGTTGGCGGCTTTCCGGGCGAGCGGTGCAGGGTGGCAAACCCGTATGAATGATGCCTTGAAGGACTGGCTGCAAACACACTCGCCGGTCTAAGCTTTGTGGGCTACGGCAGCGCTTTGCCCCTCACAGTTGCGCGCTGATGGTGGCGCAGTTTGCCGATGCCATTGAGCGGTGTTTGGCATCGCAATAGCCTAGTTCCACCAAGTTATTAGTGATCAAGGTCAATACGCCTTGGCAAAAAAAAGATAAAGTGGCATTCAGCAGACCGTCAGAGTTTGCGAGCCAAGTCGATAAAAAAAATATTCAGGGGTAGGGAGTGATGCATCAAAGAAATACCGCATTGGTATTGGACGTAGCCGTTGATTCGCTTGAGTGGGACGCCGCCGTAAACAGGCTCGCACATTTGGGCCAGGCTCGCCGCGGGGCCGTGGTTTGCATTTGCAATGTCCACATGGCCGTAACCGCCCGCCACCACCTCCCCTTGGCACATGTTCTCCGAAACGCTGAAATGGTTACCCCCGATGGTGCCCCCATTGCCTGGGCCCTGCGCAGGGCGGGCTTTCACAACCAGCAGCGGATTAACGGCCCGGACCTGATGTGGCGCTACCTGGCCCAGGCAGAAAAGCTGGGGCAGGTGGTGTCGTTCTATGGGGGAGCTGAAGATACCCTTGAGAAACTGGAAGCGGCCATGGTCCACAACTTTCCAAAGCTCAAGATTGGTTGCATGCTTGCGCCGCCGTTTAGGGCTCTCACCCCCGAAGAAGACGCGCATTATGTGAGCCAGATCAACGGTTCAGGCACCAACGTGTTGTTTGTGGGCCTGGGCTGCCCTAAGCAGGAAGTGTGGATGGGTGACCACAAGGGGACTGTGCATGCCGCCATGGTGGGCGTGGGCGCCGCGTTTGACTTTCACGCGGGTACGATCAAACGCGC
>CAJBMJ010000284.1 GCA_903954045.1 uncultured beta proteobacterium
CCACCATGTTATTCACCAACTGACGCATGGTGCCAGTCATGGCATCTGCCTCACGGGAATCATTGGCAGGCTGGAAACTCAGCTTGCCAGCGTCATTGGCCATCTTGACCAGACTATTGAGCGTCAGATTCAAAGCGCCGCCAGTGCCCTTGACACTGATCTGGTCTTCTTTGATTGACACGTCCACACCTGATGGGACGTTTATTGGAAGTTTGCCTACGCGGGACATTTGTAAATACTCCTAATGTGCCGTTAAGCGACGTAGCACAACACTTCGCCACCGACACCGGTAGCGCGCGCTTTGCGATCAGTCATTACACCCTGAGGGGTCGTCACGATAGCAACACCCAATCCGTTCTGGACTTGGGGGATAGCATCGCTGCCACGGTAAACACGCAGGCCCGGGCGGCTGACACGCTCGATGCGCTCAATCACTGGCTTGCCGGCGTAGTATTTCAAGGCGATTTCCAGTTCAGCTTTGCCACCTTCGGTGGAAACCTTGAAACCGTCAATATAGCCTTCGTCTTTCAACACTTGGGCAATGGCAACCTTCACTTTGGAAGAAGGCACCAACACGGTAGCCTTGGCGACCATTTGCGCATTGCGGATGCGTGTCAACAGGTCGGCGATGGGATCACTCATACTCATATTAGTTTCTCCTGTCGCTTACCAGCTGGCCTTGACGATGCCGGGGATTTCACCAGCAAAGGCCATTTCACGAATCTTTGCACGACCCAGACCGAAGTGCTGGAACGTTCCACGGGGACGACCCGTGATCGAGCAGCGGTTGCGCTGACGAGTCGGGTTTGCATTGCGGGGCAGCTTTTGCAGACCCATACGGGCTGCAGCGCGCTCTTCGTCAGAGCGCTTGGCATCGCCAGCGATGGCCTTGAATTCCGCGTACTTCTTTGCGTACTTGGCAGCCAACTTATCACGTTTGAGCTCGCGCTCGATTAAAGCCATTTTAGCCACAGGTCACCTCAGTTCTTGAACGGGAAACGGAAGCCAGCGAGCAGTGCCTTGCACTCTTCATCGGTCTTGGCCGTTGTGGTGATACTGATATTGAGGCCGCGCAAGGCATCGACCTTGTCATATTCAATCTCAGGGAAAATGATCTGCTCTTTAACACCGATGTTGTAGTTTCCACGACCATCGAATGCACGACCAGAGATACCACGGAAGTCACGAACACGGGGCAGAGCCACCGTTACGAAACGATCCAGGAATTCGTACATTTGCACACCGCGCAGCGTAACCATGCAGCCAATGGCTTGGTCTTCGCGGATTTTGAAACCTGCGATAGCCTTTTTGGACTTGGTCACGACAGGCTTTTGGCCAGCAATCTTGGTCAGGTCGCTTACAGCGTGGTCCATAACCTTCTTGTCGGCGACCGCTTCGCTCACACCCATATTGAGTGTAATTTTGGTCAGTCGGGGAACCTGCATTGGCGTGGTGTAGCCAAACTTGGCTGTCAGCTCAGGCGCCACTTTTTCGCGGTAATGTTGTTGAAGACGTGCCATGCTTATGCCACCTTGATTTCTTCGCCGCTGGACTTGTAAACGCGAACGCGTTTGCCGTCAGCCAGCACCTTGATACCAACACGGTCAGCCTTGCCCGTTGCAGCATTGAAAATTGCCACATTGGATTGGTGCATAGGCATTGTTTTTTCAACGATGCCGCCGGTTGTGCCCTTCATGGGGTTTGGCTTGGTGTGCTTCTTCACCAGGTTAATACCCTCGACCACCACATGGGAGTCGTCTTTGCGCAGAGAAATTTTCCCGCGTTTGCCTTTGTCGCGGCCTGCGATGACGATGACTTCGTCGCCTGTGCGAATCTTGTTCATAGCACGTCCTTACAGAACTTCAGGAGCCAGAGACACGATCTTCATGAACTTTTCAGTGCGCAATTCACGCGTCACTGGTCCAAAGATGCGGGTGCCAATAGGCTCTAATTTGGCGTTGAGCAGCACAGCTGCATTGCCGTCGAATTTCACCAAAGAACCGTCGCTACGGCGGATGCCCTTGGCGGTGCGAACCACTACTGCGCTGTAGATCTCGCCTTTTTTGACGCGACCACGAGGAGCGGCTTCTTTGATACTAACTTTGATGATGTCGCCAACGCTTGCATAGCGACGCTTCGATCCGCCCAGCACCTTAATGCAGAGGACAGATTTCGCGCCGGTGTTGTCGGCAACTTCCAGTCGAGATTCAGTTTGGATCATTTCAAATATTCCCAACTTGCACCAGGAGCAGCATCGGCATTAAGCCAACACCAAAACCAGGTCAGTCTTGGGCCCGCTGTTCGTCGCACAAACCACTTGCGCTACGTTCATTTGGGCAGAACTTCATACTTTTTCAAGCGAAGCCCACGATTATGCCTAGGCTTTATTTGCGGGTCAACACTTTTTTCAGGGAATTTGCAGATATTGCTTCGCCAATTGAAGGAAATCTGCTTCTTTAGGGTCCAGACCGGTCTCCTCCCGCAAGATTGCAGCCACCCGAGCGCTGAGTTGCTGCGCAAGCCGCGCATCCAGGAAAAGCGTTCTAAACCGCCTCGCGAGAACATCTTCCACCGTCACCGCATATTCATACCGGGCCGCAAAGCGCACCATGGCCTCGGTGAGGTTCCCGGCTAGAACTGCGCCGTTCCCCGGCAATTGCTCTACCAAGGCTGCCTCGATTCCATAACAGTGCAGGCCCTCCGGTGCACTGACGGAGATGACTCCGATGTCTGAGTCCATATATGCGCCCACCAGTTTCAACGACACTGTGCGCCCAGCCAGGCCCGCATCTATCAATCCCCTGGCCTCACATTTTGCAAGTACATCTTCGGCCATAGCGCGGTAGGTAGTCCACTTGCCGCCGGTCACGGTCACCAGATTGCTTCGGCTCACGATGACGGTATGTTCGCGGCTCAGGGCCTGTGTACGTTCTCCCTCGTCTTCCGGCGGCTTGACCAAAGGCCGCAGGCCCACCCAAATGCTTTTGATGTCTGAACGGGTAGGTGCCGTGCGTAAATAGCGCGCCGATTCCCGCAGAATGAATTCCACCTCTTCTGCAAAGGCCAGTGGCTCGCGTGCCAGGTCATGGCGCGGCGTGTCGGTCGTACCCAAAATGACCTTTCCCAGCCAAGGCACTGCAAACAACACCCTGCCGTCAGACGTCTTTGGCACCATCAAAGCGGTTTCTGCAGGCAAAAACTCGCGATCCACCACAATGTGCACCCCTTGGCTAGGTGCGAGCATGGGCTTTACTGCCCTGCCGCCCGCTGCGATATGCGCTTCCTTGTCCAATTGCCGCAACGTATCAACCCACACCCCGGTCGCGTTGACTACACAGCGCGCATGTACCTGGTAGTCCTGCCCACCGAATGCATCCTGTGCTACCAAGCCGCAAACCTTTCCCTGCGCATACAGAAGCTCCTTGACGCCACAGTAGTTGACCAGCAATGCTCCCAAGCTCGCTGCGGTGCGGGCCAGCGCCAGCGCCAGCTTGGCATCATTGAATTGACCGTCCCAGTATTGAACTCCGCCTTGTAAGCCCTCCAGGCGCACCGTTGGCAAGGCTTTGGCCGTGGCCCGTGGCCCCAAAAACCGGGTATTCCCCAACCCGGCCTTGCCCGCCAACATGTCGTACATGGTCAGTCCTGCACCATAGAACGGTGCATTCCACCAGTGGTATGAGGGAACTACAAACGCCAGTGGCTGGGCCAGATGGGGCGCGTTGCGGAGCAGAGTGGTGCGTTCATGCAGCGCTTCTCGAACCAAGGCGATATTTCCCTGCCCCAGATAACGCACCCCTCCATGGACCAATTTGGTGGAGCGTGACGATGTGCCTTTGGCAAAGTCATGGGACTCAAGCAGCACCACCTTGAGTCCGCGCGCTGCCGCATCCAGCGCCACCCCAAGGCCGGTGGAGCCCCCCCCCACCACCGCGAGGTCGTAGGTGCAATCCTGCTTCAGTCTTGCCAGCAAATCTTCGCGGCGGGTTGAAAGTGGCGCTGTGGGCGGTAGCATGTTGACATTCCGATATCGGAGCTGATGTGTGCTCCATTATCCTGAAAGGACGCCGCCCATGACCTACCTTCTCGCCCTGGACCAAGGCACATCCAGCTGCCGCAGCATTGTGTTTAACGAAAGAGGTGATTTACTCAGCTCCGCACAGCTGGAATTGCCCCAGATTTTTCCGCAACCCGGCTGGGTGGAGCACGACGCGCTGGAAATCTGGCGCTTGCAAATCACCACAACCCGTGAAGCCATTGCCAAAGCGGGAATTTCTGCGGACCAGATCAAGGCCTTGGGTATCACCAACCAGCGTGAAACCACCGTGGTGTGGAATCGCAAAACCGGATTGCCCATCCACCACGCCATCGTGTGGCAAGACCGCAGGGCCGAGCCAACCTGCGTGCAATTGCGGGCCCGCGGCCTGAGCGACGCCATTCGGGACAAGACCGGATTGCTGGTGGATGCCTACTTTTCTGGCACCAAGCTCAAATGGCTGCTGGACCATGTGCCAAACGCGCGCTCCCAGGCCAACAACGGTGAACTGGCTTTTGGAACCATCGACAGCTGGCTGATCTGGCAACTGACCGAAGGCCGGGTGCACGCCACCGATGTGAGCAATGCCTCGCGCACCATGCTCTTCAATGTGCGCAGCAACACCTGGGATGCCGAATTGTTGAAGGCGCTGGATATCCCGGCCAACCTGATGCCAACAGTGCAGCCATCCGCGTCCCTGTTTGGAGAAACCTCTGCCAGTTTGCTTGGGCACGCCATACCCATCGGAGGGGTGGCGGGCGACCAGCAAAGCGCCCTGTTTGGTCAGGCGTGTTTCAAAGCCGGAATGGCGAAGAACACCTACGGCACCGGCTGCTTCATGCTGATGCACACCGGCGAAAAGTTCGAGACATCCCATAACGGGCTTATCACCACCAGCGCGGCCCAGGTCACCAACACACCCGAATATGCCCTTGAGGGCAGTGTTTTCGTGGGTGGTGCTGTGGTGCAATGGCTGCGCGATGGCCTGGGTGCCATTAAGGGCAGCCACGAGGTGCAAACGCTGGCCCAAAGCGTGCCTGACTCTGGCGGCGTGATCGTGGTGCCTGCCTTTACGGGCCTCGGCGCGCCATACTGGGCACCCCACGCGCGTGGCTCCATAACTGGCCTTACCAGGGGTACAACGCTTGCCCATATTGCACGAGCCGCTCTCGAAAGCATAGCATTTCAAAGTGCCGCCTTGCTGCAAGCCATGAGCCGTGATGCAGTGCAGGCAGGAGGTGCTCCGGTGTCCGAGCTGCGGGTAGACGGCGGCGCCTGCGTCAATGACCTGCTGATGCAGTTCCAGGCGGACCTGCTAGGTATTGCGGTAGTGCGCCCTGCCGTTACCGAAACCACCGCGCTGGGCGCGGCTTACCTGGCGGGGCTCACCATCGGGGTGTTTGGCAGCCTGGACGAATTGAGCGCGCTGTGGAGGTCGGAGCGACGCTTTTTACCCAGTCTGCATCGCGATAGGGCCGCCGAATTGATGGCGCAATGGGAACACGCGGTGCAGCAAACCGTTTTGTAGGTGGGCTTTGGATAGACTCCACACCAAGTATGAACATCGGGAGAACACGAGTATGAGCAAGCACATCGCTTTCATTGGCGGCGGAAATATGGCCAGCGCCCTCATCAGCGGAATGGTCCGGCAAGGATTTACAGCCAACCTGATAGACGTAGTCGAACCCTGGGACGAAGCACGTGAACGATTGCACCGCGATCTGGGTGTCAATGCCCATGCAGAAGCAGGCGGCTACCTGTCGCATGCGGAAGTGATTGTCTGGGCCATCAAACCCCAGGTCTTCAAGGAAGCGGCTGGCCAGGTGCATGCCTACAACACCAAGGCGCTGCATCTGAGTGTTGCGGCGGGCATTCGCAGCGACAGCATTGCCCAGTGGCTGGGCACCGAGCGCATCGTGCGCGCCATGCCCAATACGCCTGCCCTGATCGGCAAAGGTATGACTGGCCTGTACGCGCGCCCCACAGTGACCGCAACCGAGCGCCACATGGCACAGCAGATCATCCAGACCACGGGTGATTTCGTCTGGCTGTCGGCAGAAAACCAGATTGATGCGGTGACTGCCCTGTCCGGATCCGGTCCCGCCTACGTGTTCTATTTCATGGAGGCCATGGCCGAGGCGGGGTCGGTCATGGGCCTGACACGTGACCAAGCCTACGAACTGGCGATCGGAACCTTCCTGGGTGCTGCCGAACTGGCAAAAGCCTCGCTCGAACCACCAGAAATCTTGCGCCAGCGTGTGACGTCCAAAGGCGGTACGACGCACGCTGCCATCACCTCCTTGGAAGAAAGCGGCGTCAAGGCCCTGTTTTCCAAAGCCTTGTTTGCCGCCCAAAAGCGCGCCACTGAACTGGGTGACGAATTTGGCTCACATTGAGGATACTTTTGACCTCTAGCCCAAGCCAAACCTGCACAAATAGCTACCATTTTTATAGCGTATGCCAAAAACCCGGGGTGCTGTAGCGCTCCTTGAGAAAGTCGATCCACAGGCGCACCCGCAGTGGCAAGTGCTTGCGCTGCGGAAACACCGCGTAGATGCCGTTGGGCGGCGCGGCAAAGTCTTCCAGCACGGCTACCAGCGCGCCGGCGGCAATTTCGGCCTCGACCTCCCAGGTGCTGCGCCAAGCGATTCCGTAACCTGCCAGACACCAGTCGTGCAGCACCTGCCCATCTGAGCAGTCCAATGGACCTGCGGGCTTGAGGTAGGTGACTTCCACGCTGCCATCGCTGGGTGCCCGGAACGCCCAGCCCCGGGTCTGGGATGCGTCGCTAGAGAGCGTAAGGCAATGAAAACGGTTCAAGTCCGAAGGCGTTTGCGGCGTGCCGTGGCGCGCCAGATAGGCAGGCGTGGCCACACACAGGCGGCGGTTATCGGCCAGACGCAGGCTCACCAGCGATGAATCCGGCATGTCGCCTACCCGCACCGCACAATCGTGACCTTCACCGGCAATATCCACCACGCGGTCGCTCAGATTGAGTGAGATGGTGACATCCGGGTGCAACTCACGGAACCTGGGCACCAGCGGCGCCACATGGCGGCGGCCAAAGCCCGCCGGAGCAGTGATACGCAGGTGCCCGCTGGCCTTGACGCCGCCAGCGCTTACGCTGGCTTCGGCATTGGAAACATCCGAAAGAATGCGCTGGCAGTCCTCCAGAAAAGCACTGCCTTCGTGCGTGAGGGTGATGCGCCGGGTGGTTCGGATAAGCAGCTTGACACCCAAACGCTCTTCCAGGCCATCAAGCCGTCGTCCCATGATCGCGGGCGCCACGCCTTCTGCATTGGCTGCCGCAGTCAGGCTGCCACGGATGGCGACGGATACAAACGATTCG
>CAJBMJ010000285.1 GCA_903954045.1 uncultured beta proteobacterium
GATGATGGCACCCAGAGCGCCCATTGCGCCGCCTTCTGTGGGCGTTGCAACACCCAAAAAGATCGTGCCCAGCACCAGGAAAATCAGGATCAGCGGGGGCATCAGCACAAACGTAACCTGCTCGGCCAGCTTGGAGAGCAGATGCATCTTGGTGATGTGGTTGATGATGGCCAAGGCCAGACCGGTCAGCGATGCCAGCGTTAAGGACATGATGACGATTTCGTCACCTGCTGACGGTACTGCGCGCTCCAGCCACTGTGTCATCAGGCCGTTGTGTACCTGCGCCCAACCGAAACCAACCGCCGCACACACCAGCACCAGAGCCAGCAGCGATTTGTGACCCGACGCGCCGTTGTCTTCTTTGTACAGCAGTGCCTCAGGGGGCAATGCAGGCACCATGTCCGGCTTCACGATGGCAACCACCACGATAAACAGGATGTACAGGCCCACCAGCATCAAGCCGGGAATCAGGGCACCGGAGTACATATCACCCACAGAGCGGCCCAACTGGTCAGCCAGCACAATCAGCACCAGCGAGGGTGGAATGGCCTGCGCCAGCGTGCCCGAAGCGGTGATGGTGCCGGTGGCTATGGTGCGGCTGTAGCCGTAGCGCAACATGATGGGCAAGGAGATCAGGCCCATGGAAATCACCGCAGCGGCTACCACACCGGTGGTGGCTGCCAGCAAGGCACCCACCAGAATCACGGCAATGGCAACACCGCCACGAACCGGGCCGAACACCTGGCCCACGGTTTCCAGCAGGTCCTCGGCCATGCCGCTTCGTTCCAGAATAATCCCCATGAAGGTGAAAAACGGAATCGCCAGCAAGGTGTCGTTTTGCATGATGCCGAAGATGCGCAGCGGCAGTGCCTGGAACATGGCGGCAGGGAAAATGCCTGCCTCAATACCGATAAAGCCAAAAGCCAAACCGGTGGCGGCCAGGCCGAACGCTACCGGAAAGCCGGTAAGCAATACGACAAACAGCCCTATAAACATAAGGGGCACAAATTGTTGTGCCAAAAAAGTGGTTTCCATTTATTTGTCTCCTGCCAGCAACTCGGCTGTTTTCTTCTCAAGTTCTTCCAGGTGCTTTTGCTCGTCGGATTTGGCTTCTTCGCCACTCAATACATCAGGTCCGACGCCTTTGAGGAACGCGATGCGTTTAATCAGTTCAGAAACCGCTTGTAACAATAACAAGGCAAAACCCAGGGGTATGAAACCGTACACAGGCCAGCGAATAAGGCCACCCGCGTTGGTAGAAATTTCGCCGCTGGTATAGGCCTGCATGAAAAAGGGCCAGCCCAGCGAAATGCCAATCACACAAAACGGAATGAGCACTGTCAGGATGCCGATCACATCCACCCAGTTGCGGCCGCGGTCGCTCAGCTTGCTGGAGATGAAGTCGATGCGCACATGCGAGTTTTTCAGGAAGCCGTAGCCTGCGCCGAGCATGAACACCGCTGCAAACAGATACCACTGGATTTCCAGCAGGCCGTTGGAGCTTTGATTAAAAAACTTGCGGACCAGCGCATTGCCCGCACTGATGAGGGTGGTGGCCAGAATCAGCCACATGGTGATTTTGCCGACCACGGTGCTGATCTGGTCAATCAGCCGGGATATCGAGAGGAAAGGTGTCATTTTGTCTCCAACTATCAAAAATGGGCCAGCAACGCCAAGCCTTCAAAAGCCGTGCAAGTCTAAGCGCTATTGGCCTTGTTTGTAGTGTGCTTACCCTGAGTAGTTTTCACACAAGCATGGATTAAATTTGTGCACTGCGCCATTCTTCTCAAGCTTTGCCCAGAAAAAGGCCGGCGCTGTAAAGGCCTGCAACAGTCAGCAGCAAGGAGCCGCCCAGATGCATTGCAGCGGTGCCCAGGGCCAGTGCGTAGCGCTGCTGCCCCAGCATGGCCACCACCTCGGCTGAGAAGCTGGAGAAGGTGGTAAGCGCGCCCAAAAAGCCAGTGACCAGCGCCAGGCGCCAAGCGGGGTCGAGATCCGGCAGGGCCTGAAACACGGCAACGCACACGCCGATAAGGTAGCCACCAATCAGGTTGGCAGCCAGGGTGCCCATGGGCAGCGAGCTGCCTGCCAAGCCAGCGGGGTTGAGCCACAGACCGAGTTGCCAGCGGGCCAGGGCCCCGGCGCTGGCTCCTAAACAAATGGCGACAACGGACAGCATGGGCGTATTGTGTCTTGCAACACCGCGATGCGGTGGTCGCTCAGCCTTTCATTTGCTGGGGCAGCCAGGTCACGATGCCAGGCACAAAGTAGATCAGTAGCACAGCAGCCACCATCAGGAAAAACATAGGCAAGGCCACACGGGCAATGTAGGGCAGCTCTTTGCCTGTCATGCCCTGCAACACAAACAGGTTGAAACCAACCGGCGGCGTAATTTGCGCCATCTCTACCACCAGCACAATAAAAATGCCGAACCAGATGGGGTCAATGCCAGCTGCCAGCACAGTGGGCATGAGCACGCCCATGGTGAGCACCACCACGCTGATGCCGTCCAGAAAGCAGCCCAGGATGATGAAGAACACCATCAGTGCCATGATCAGCCCAAACTGGCTCAGGCCCAGGCTGCTGATCCACTCCGCCAGATGGCGCGGCAGACCGATGTAGCCCATGGACAGTGTCAAAAATGCGGCGCCCGCCAAAATCATGGCAATCATGCAGTACAGGCGGGTGGCACCCATGAGTGATTCTTTGAAGGTGCTCCAGCTCATCGAGCCCTGCACCGCCGATAGCACCAGAGCGCCCACCACGCCCACGCCTGCAGCTTCTGTGGCGGTGGCAATACCGGCATAAATGGAGCCCAGCACGGCAGTAATGAGTAGCACCACGGGTATCAGGCTGCCGGACTCCTTGATCTTCTCGGCAAAACTCATGCGTGCGTCGCGCGGCGGAATCTGCCCGGGGTGCAGCAGCGACCACACCACGATGTAGCCCGAGAACAGCGCTGCCAGCAAAATGCCCGGAATTACCCCGGCAATGAAAAGGTCAGATATAGATACGTCTGCCGCCACGCCATACACAATCATGATGATGGAGGGAGGTATCAGCAGGCCCAGCGTGCCTGCACCGGCCAGGGTGCCAATGACCATGTCTTCCGGATAACCGCGGCGTTTGAGTTCGGGCAATGTCATTTTGCCGATGGTGGCGCAGGTGGCCGCGCTGGAGCCTGATACCGCCGCAAAGATGGCACAGCCCACCACATTGGTGTGCAGCAGCCGCCCCGGCAGGGCTTGCATCCAGGGGGCCAGGCCCTTGAACATGTCTTGCGAGAGGCGGGTGCGAAACAAAATCTCGCCCATCCAGATAAACAGGGGCAGGGCGGTGAGTGTCCAGCCGGAAGACGAGCCCCAGATGGTGACTGCCATGGCATCGCCCGCTGCGCGCTGCGAAAAAATCTGAATGCCGATCCAGGCCACGCCGGAGAGCGTGAGGCCAATCCACACGCCGCTGCCCAAAATGAGAAACAGCGCGCCGATCAGCATGCCCGTGACAGCCAAATCATTCATACCCAATCTCCAGGAGCTTATTCGTTGCGCAGCATTTCGCCACTGTCTTGTTGCTGGCGTTTGCCCAGCAGCTCTAAGATGAAGTCATCGATAAACGCAATGGCAAACACCACCGTGCCTACTGCCATGACCAGCTGGGGTATCCACAGTGGCGTGGCATCCACGCCGGTAGACATATCGTTGAATTGCAGTGATTCCCAAACCAGTTTGCAGCTGTAGAACGCCATCACTGCGCTGAGCAGCGAGGCAAATCCCAGGCTCCAGATTTCAAGCGCTTTGCGCCAGGAACCCTTGAGTGCATTCAATATCAGGGTCACCCGGATGTGCTCCCCTTTTTTGAGCGTGTGGGCCAGCGCCAGAAACCCGGCGCCCGCCATCAGGTAACCGGCATAGGCGTCTGTGCCGCGCACATTGAAGCCCATCTGGCGGCTAACCACCGAGAGCATCACCATCACCAGCAGGCCTACCATGCACAGCGCCGCCAGTGCGGCAGCGCTGTTGTACAAGCCGTCAAGCAGGCGCCGCATCGCTTAGGGTTTATTGAAAGCGTCAACCAAAGCCTTGCCTTCGGGTCCGGCTTTTTCAATCCATTCCTTGAGCATGGTGTCGCCGACCTTCTTCAAGTCTGCCTTGAGCTGGGGAGAAGGTGGCAGCACTTGTACGCCAAAGCCTTTGAGCTTTTCCAGGGTGTCCACATTGACCTTTTTGCTGGCAGCCAGACCGCGCACTTCGGCATCAGCAGCGGCTTTCATCACGGCGTCCTGGGTGGGTTTGTCCAGTGCGTCAAAAGCCTTTTTGTTCACCAGCACAGCGTTTTTGGGCAGCCAGGCCTGCGTGTCGTAGTAGTACTTCAGGCTCTCATACAGCTTGCTGTCCACGCCGGTGGCGCCCGAGGTCATGGTGGATTCCACCACGCCGGTAGCCAGGGCTTGCGAGAGTTCGGCCGCTTGCACGGTGACGGGCTGTGCACCCACCAGTTCGGCAATGCGGCTGGTGGCGGGACTGTAGGCGCGCCACTTGATGCCCTTCAGGTCGGCAGCCGAATTGATGGGCTTCTTGGTGTAAATGCCCTGCGGTGGCCAGGCTACGGAATACAGCAGACTCATGCCCTGCTCGGCCAGCTTTTTCTCGACCAAGGGCTTCTGGAACTTGTAGAGCTTCATGGCCTCGTCGTAGCTGTCAGCCAGAAAGGGCAGGCCATCGGCGCCGTAAATC
>CAJBMJ010000286.1 GCA_903954045.1 uncultured beta proteobacterium
GGCAATCGACCTGGGCGCCTGGAGCCGCGAATGCGAAAGCGACGACCCAAACCCTACCCGTGGTTAAAGGTCCCGCGTGCCCATGCTCGCCGCAAAATCAAGCGGCATGGTCACGACTGGGAGCCAAAGTAAGTGCCATTCCGCCAAAGCGTTCTTTTCCATGCTTGAGGACGAGCAAGAGAACATGATAATCAACACCATTGCTCACGAGTGCGCGCACGTGGAACTCAACCACCTATACGACGACGCTTTCCCCGGCACTTTGCTGCGGACCAAAGCAAATGTTCTCGATCATTTTAGAACCGAGTGCATGCTGGCATGTTGGAATGAGTTTGGCGCGTGCTGGCGAAGTGCGCAGCTAGGGCCTACTGGACAGCTTTATTATGAAAGTGCCTTTCTCCCAGCACTGGAAGAAACCCGCCCTGCTGCAAACGCTGCAATCATGGAATATCGCACTCATGGTGATATAGGGATAGTAGTGAACAAGGTGTGCGGGCTGTATCACAACTTGTTGAAATATTCGGCCTACCACCTTGGCAATCTTCACGGCCACGGTGTCGACTGGCGCACTGTGCCATCTACGACGGATCCTTTAGAGGAACATTGGTTTCTTCCGTTCTTTGAATGTCTGGACTTAGCATGCAAGGCAACTGCCGCCAACCTTGGGAACTGGCCGAACAGCGCTCCTTTCGATGCACTACGGGACATTGCTGAAGATATCGTTGCAGACGGTGGAATGCATTTTGAACGACACGAAGATGATCGAATCAGTTTGGACATTCCCATGTCGATTGACACCATGCCTGTACCACCGCATCTCTGGCGCTGAGATCACATCAGCATGAGTACGCTACTGACTCACGCACAGCATTGCAATTGGGGAGCGCTTTCGGTTCCTACGCCGATTCAATGGCGAGTGATTATGAAGGTCCTCAGCTTCGACATCTCCTGCCCTTAAGAACAGATTTCCAACGTTCATCACAAGAGCGCTTGGATTAACATCGCAAAACATATTGGCAGGCAAGAATAATCACAGGGAGAGGGACTATGCACTTAGAGTTCGTTGAGATAGCAAACTTCAGGAAGCTGCTGTCTGTTCGCGTCGATCTCTCGACAGAGACGACACTGTTCGTTGGGGCAAACAACAGCGGAAAGACGTCAGCCATGCTTGCCCTGCGTCGCTTCCTGACCCCACGGCGCTGCCCCTTCGACGTTCATGATTTCACGCTTTGCCATTGGCGACCACTTATCACAATTGGTGAGAAGTGGGTTGAAGCGCAAAAAACGGCAGGTGTCGTCGAACTCGCCCTCGATCCGTGGGTGCAGGTCCTTCCAACCTTAGACCTTTGGCTGCAAGTCAAAGAAGAAGAGCTCCACCGTGTGCGGGACCTAATTCCGGACATGGACTGGAACGGCGGACTGCTTGGCGTTCGTCTCCGCTACGAGCCCAAGGATCTGGAAGCGTTGTTCAAAGAATTCATGACTGCGGTGAATGAAGCCGAGATCATGAAAGCAGCCGCACTCGCGGTCGCTGCAACAAAGAACCCCGGCGCGGATCCTGCGGTTCCTCCAAAACTGACCATCTGGCCCGAGAACCTTGTCGACTTCTTGTCAAAGCGACTCAATGCGATGTTCACGATCCGGGCGTATCCGCTTGACCCTGCGTTGCTTACTACCCCAGAAAAACTCCATGCGCGACCACAGGAACTTCCCGCGCTCTCTCAGCCCATCGAGGGCGATCCATTGAATGGATTGATCCGGGTTCATGACATACCTGCCCAGCGTGGATTCGGCGACGTGCAGGTTGGAACCGACGAGGAAGACCAGACAACATCTGCTGGCGGCACCCGTCTATCGGAACAGTTAAGGAGCTACTACGCGAAACACCTTGATCCTGCCAAAGGGCCGGATCCGATGGACCTCGAAGCGCTTCAGGCAATGGAGGCTGCCGAAGACGCGTTCGACGACAAGTTGACCGAAAGTTTCAAGGAGTGCTTCACTGAGGTCGCTGGTTTGGGCTACCCAGGTGTTACCGACCCTCGACCACACGTGTCCACTCGCCTGCGGGCAATCGACGGGCTCAACCACAGCGCGGCAGTGAGCTTTGAAGTCGATTTCATATCTGAAACAGGAGTAACCACACCGCTTCTTCTCTTGCCTGAGGGCAACAACGGACTCGGATACCAAAATCTTATCTCAATGATCTTCAGGCTGATGAGCTTCCGGGATGCCTGGATGCGCATCGGGAAAGCGTCCAAAGGCACCGAGGCGACAAGCATTGAGCCACTTCACTTGGTTTTGGTCGAAGAACCTGAAGCCCACCTGCATGCACAGGTGCAACAGGTCTTCATAAAGAAGGCGTACGAGGTGCTTCGCAAGCACGCGGACCTTGGCGATAAAGAGACGTTGCGGACACAGCTTATCGTCAGTACGCACTCGAGCCACGTTGCCCACGAGACGTCGTTCGCAAACCTTCGATATTTCAGAAGGTTACCGGCCGGAATGGTAGCGAAGGTTCCTGTGTCAACCGTGGTCAACTTGTCCGCGGTCTTTGGAGCGGGCAGCGAGACAGAGCGATTTGTAACACGGTATCTGCGTACTCAGCACGCAGACCTATTTTTCGCAGACGCAGCAATTCTCGTCGAAGGGCCGGCGGAGCGCATACTCATCCCGAACTTCATTCGGGAACACTACGAGGCACTACACCAAAGTTACATCACGCTCCTCGAAATAGGCGGTAGCCATGCGCACAGACTCAAGTCGTTGATCGACCATCTCGGACTCCTGACCCTTGTCATAACCGACCTGGACACGTTGACAGCCACAGGAGGCTCGTCGGTGCAACCCGCTAGAGGGGCTGGCCAAAAAACCAACAACGCCACGTTGAAGACTTGGGTTCCGGTCCTAGACGACGTCGACAACCTCTTGGATGCCAGTGCCGAGGCTAAGACGTTGACAGTCGCGGGTGACACACTTTTTGCCGTACGAGTAGCCTATCAAACGTCGATTGACGTGACTATGCCGGGTGCCACCTCACAAGAGACCGCATTTCCCTATACATTCGAAGATGCCCTTGTGTTCGAGAACCTGACGTTCTTTTCGACATTTGCAGGGACTGGCCTAGTCACCAAATTTCGTAAGGCCATATCGACCGGAGGCGGGGCCAACGCAGTAGGCTCCCAAATGTATGACGCCCTCAAGAATGGCAAAAAGGCAGAGTTCGCGCTCGATGTGTTGTTGTCCAAAGACTTCAGTAATCTGGCTGTGCCACGGTACATAGCCGAGGGTCTGCAATGGTTGCTTGAACAGATGATGATGAAGCGAGTCGAGATCCTGCCAGTTGCATCCACTATTGCAGCTGTAGAAGGCAAAGGGGTAACGTCGTGACTACACCCGACGACCTGCTCGACGTAGCTGCGGACGAGATAATCTTCGAATGCCTCAACTTGGATCAACCAAAGAGTTTCTTCCTCTATGCAGGAGCCGGTTCGGGAAAAACTCGCTCACTTGTAAGCGCCATCCGGGCAGTTTGCAACACTCAGGGCAGACAACTGTCGCTGAGCGGCAGAAAGATCGGTGTCATCACTTATACCAATGCTGCCTGTGACGAGATCAAGCAACGTTTGGAATTCGACCCACGTGTTGATGTCTCGACGATCCATGCGTTCGCTTGGTCACTGATCTCCGGATTCAACGCTGACATCAGACGATGGGTTGCAGCGAAGCTTGCGCAAGAACTTGTCGATACCGAGGAGGCGCATAGGAAAGGGCGAGCGAACACAAAAGCGTGGATGGAGCGGATTCGCTCTATGGAAAGCAAGCGCAAGCGGATCGAGCGACTGGATTCCATTCTCCGGTTTGTCTACAGCCCGACTGGTGACAACCGCACGCGTGATTCTTTAAACCATTCGGAGGTCATTGCAATAACAGCGGAGTTCTTGACCTCAAAGCCCGCGTTGAGGCGGATGTTGGTCAGTAGATGCCCCATTCTGCTAATTGATGAGAGTCAGGACACAAATCGTGGACTTATGGACGCGTTCCTTGATCTCGAAAACGAATTTCATGATCGATTCTGCCTCGGGTTATTCGGCGACATGATGCAGCGCATCTACTCTGACGGGAAAGACAGGCTAGACAAAGCCATTCCTGAGCGTTGGGCACGACCTCGCAAGCAGATGAACCACCGATGCCCGACTCGGGTCATTGAGGTAATCAACAGCATCCGGCACGATGTTGACCGCGAGGTACAGGTTCCGCGCGTCGACGCCGAAATGGGTCTTGTGCACGTGTTCGTGCTTCCTCAAATCACAGACAGTGCATCTGCAATGGAGGCTGTCGTTAGAGACAGAATGGCCGAGATCACAGGTGATAAAGAGTGGCAGTCCCATGGCGCGGTTAAAACCCTTGCTCTGGAACACCTGATGTCTGCCAGGCGCTTTGGGTTTGTTGAGTTTTTTGAACCCCTTTGGGCGGTCGAAGGCCTCAGGACCAACCTTCTACAAGGAACAGGTGCTGGCATCGGTTTTTTTGTGCGAGAAGTATTGCCATTAATTCGAGCCCTTCGAACAGGCGACAAATTCGGAGCGATGGCGATTGTTCGCCAGACCTCACCACTACTTGATCTAAAGACGCTTGAGGGTGCCGGCGCGAATCAGATGGCTCAACTGGTCAACGCTAAAAAGGCATGCGCTGGCCTGTTGGCGCTGACGTCTCAGGCTGGCGTATCGGCTATTGAAGTGCTGTCATACATTGGAAAAGCAGGTTTGTTTGCCATCCCAGACTCGCTATCGGCGTTTGTGGCAACCGACGATAGCGAGCATGCAGTACTCCCTGAGACACAACAAACCCAAGAGCCAGAGATTGAAGGCGACGACGATGCCGCCGATGCCGGGACCGAATTGGGTGCTTGGCGAAAAGCCCTTGAAGCTCCTTTGGAGCAGATTGAACGCTTCGACCTTTATGTTCGAGGGGAATCTCAATTCGATACACACCAAGGTGTGAAAGGATTGGAGTTTCCGCGTGTGCTTGTCGTTGTCAACGACGAGGAGGCACGAGGTTTTATGTTCGCTTACGACAAGCTGTTTGGTACAAAAGAGAAGTCGAAGACGGATCAGGAGAACGAGGCGACCGGACGGGAAACGAGCCTGGATCGTACCCGCAGGCTCTTTTACGTCACCTGTAGCCGTGCAGAAAAAAGCCTGGCAATTGTTTACTACGCACCGGACACTGATCTGGCACGAGACGCGATCCTTGAAACGGGATGGTTTCAACCTGATGAGATTGAACTACTGACCTAAACACGTGGGCGCATCTGAAAGCAAAAGCCGACTCAGCGCACATTCTGGAACGTGGCACCTTTGCCCGGAAATTCGCCATCACGGGTCAATTGCTCCGTCGCCACATGGATGGCATGCTTTGATTTCATGAATGGAATCGCAGGCCATCACGGCCCGGAACGAATGTCACTATGCCTGACTTAGTTTGACCGCGTGCGCCGGGTTAACCTCAGCGGGGGTAACTGAACACATCAGGAGCGATGCAACACGCGCGCCTGCGGACTGGAATTACCAGGCTTGGCAACCTGAAATGAACCAGCCAACGCCATCCCCCAAATGGGGGATGCCTGGTATAGAATTTGACTAGGCGCAAGCCTCCCGCTTCACCTCCCTGAGCGGGCCTCGATGTGTGACAGCAAAGAGGGTTTCAGCCCCGGCCCTGTGTCGGGGTTTCTTTTTGCGAGAAACACATGGCAACGGCGATGTTGATTGTTGACGACTCGACAAGCCGTGACCTACTTCAAGCCTGGTAAGGCGTTGCGGGAAGATGTCAATGGTGGTGAGAGTCAGAAATGACGGCATCGACGTGCACGTTGCATGGATAGATTTTTGATTCACGTAATCGACCCAAAGTCGGCTTTGCCGTCACAGACATCCCTGTCAGATAGACATTCAGATGTAACACTTCAGTTGGATGGGATCAACAATTGGAACGTGGCGGATGATATTTGCTGCTCCCAGGGCTCACGGTACCTGACTAGCCCTTCACAATAGATCCTTTACGCCTGTCAAGTGGAGCAGTTTTGGAGGTCGGACAGAGAGTTCTTTTAATCTCAGTTCGTTCAACAATGGTTTTTTGATGCAAGCTACTTTGTATTCCTGGATGTGGTTGGAACCCTAAATTTTCCAGCAGAAGAAGCATAAGCGAGTCGAAAATGCCAAGGGACGGAATGTGCTTGTCGCTGGCGACAGCTGACGGGAAGCACATCCATTCTTAAATGAACCAGATTTGGGGTCAGTGAAACCATGGAACGGAGTGAAGGATGGAAGAACTGAAGGGGGTACTGGCCAGCGGTGTATGGCAGTCGCTCGGTGTGGTCGCAGCGGTAGTCCTAGGGATCGTTGCAATCCTCAAGCAGGGGAAAACAAGACGCTTGGCGTTTGGGGTCCGAAGAGGTGACGCAGAGCAACCGGAGCCGCCCCTGCGTAACCGCGTTCGCGCAGTCTCCAATGTGAGTGTGTTAACTGCGGGCCTCATCAATTGCGGAGCTGATTGCATACGCGCTAGTGATTTTGAGGGTCCAATAGTGATCCGCTTCCAGCCCGGTTCGGACGTCAAGTCATACGATGTTGTCGGTTGTAACCCGGCGCATTTGAACTTGCTTATAGCTCAGCCTGACCAACTTACACTTCACATTAAGCCGCTGCTCCTGAACCCTGGGGACATAGTTTTGCTTCAGATTTCTGGCCACTCGCTTTCACGGCCTGTCTGCGAATTCCGGGTTGCTGGCGTTGCGAATGTCGAGCCATTGACTGGTCCAAATTCAAGCGCTTGGAGCCTGAAGTTTTCCATTGGACAGGTCTTTGTCGGTTACGGACTCTTGTTCTGGCTGGTGCACGATCGTGCCCCGAATGACGCAGGTCTAAGAGCCCTGGCATATGTGGTAATCACGGTACTGTTGTCTCTTGGAAACTGGCTCATCATTCACCGACAAATGGAACGTGCCAGAAGCTACATTAAGGAGATTTCGGAGCATCTCCCGGTTGACCCAGACGTAAGGTAATGGCGATCAATAGGACGCCCGACTAAGTGCGAACAGGTTGGCCGGAGCGTCTATCCATCACTCCAATTCGACCCATAGCGGAAATACAGACTGTGGAATTTACTGGTCCAAAGCAGACATCCGAATAACTGACACGACATTTAGCTAATTGGATCGTCTCGATAGCTGCCGCTCGGAATCTGGGCAGAAAGAACTAAGGAAGACTTCCTTTATGGCGGCCAACTGGCACATCAATCACTCTGCCTGCATCTATAGGTCGCCACCAGTAGTGCAGTGCGTTCGGCATGACTTCACTTCCCTATACTTGTGCTCATCAGGACTCAAATACAAAATTTTTAGGGACGGAAATTGTGAACAAGAGCAATCTTTTGAAGCTACTGGCAGAGAGTGGCTACAACCTCGGATACGGGGCTAAAAAACATTTTGCGACACTGGATCTGATCGAAAAAGCACCCGGTTGGCTGGGGTTCTTCGCGCTAGTCGTTGGAGTTTACGCCCTATTCATTCCGCCGCTTGCGACCAATGAGGTGTCCGCGGTCATGATTATTTTCGGCGTGATGTCACTCTACATCACTAACTACGATTCGAAGAAAGGGGACTATGACAAGGCGGGAGTGCATCTGACCCGCGTCTACAACGACATGCGCACGCTGTACTACGAGGTCAAGTCTTTGCCAGAAGACAACGACTTCACGGCCCATGTCCAACGGCACAAATCCATGTACGACAGTGCCTTTGAGCATGCAGTGAGCAAACAGATGTTTCTCAGTGATTGGTATGCACATTACAAGTTCTTCTGGCAACAACAAACGGAATGGATTGATGAGCAGAAGCACTTCAGCTTGCTTCGCGACAAAATTCCATTGACCTTTTCAGTCGCAGTGGTGGGTTCAGCAGTTTTCACCGCTGTGTACTACGTCATCCCTCTCATCAAGCTTTGCTCGAAGTAAGGGGCCGGCATGAGTGCAACTTCATTTGAGACCTTTCGCAAAAATCTCGCTGTTTCAAACTCTGAAGACATCTCCACCAAGTACCGGGCCATAACCAAGCGGCTCAACAAGGATTATTGGGACGTTGAGCAAGAGTACCTGCATTGCCTACAAGTGGGTTCGTATGGCCGGAATACGGCCATTAATGGGGTAAGCGATCTCGACATGATTTTTGAACTTCCCTGGCATGTGCATGACAGGTTTTGTAAGCGTCAGGGAAACATTCAATCCCAACTTCTTGCAGAGGTTCGTGAGAAGCTCAAAGTTCGTTACCCGAACACAAAGGTCAAAGCTGACGGGCAAGTAGTGGTGGTGGACTTCAACTCTTACCGAGTAGAGGTTTTGCCTGCGTTCGTCGAGGCCAATGGCAGTTACAAGTTTGCAGACTCGAATGAAAATGGCTCTTGGAGATGGTGCTGGCCCAAAGACGAAATGACCGCAATGCAGTCGGTCCACGATCGCTCAAATCACAACCTAAAGCGCATTTGTAAAATGGTCCGCGCTTGGAAAAACCACAAGGGAGCACCTATGAGCGGCATGCTTATCGACACCTTGTGCTACAACTTTTTCAATGAAAACAAGTCCTACGACAACAAGAGCTACGCCAGCTACCCTGAACTGGTCCGAGATGTTTTTACCTATCTTGGAGAACGGCCCGACCAAGCCTATTGGTTAGCGCCTGGCAGCAAAGACCGAGTGCTCCCTAGCGGCAAGTTCCAAGCAAAGGCAAAAAAGGCAGCGGCTAAGTGCCAAGAAGCCTTGGACACAGATAAGGAGACCGTAAAGGATGACCGCTGGAAAGCGGTATTTGGCAGGCCATTTCCAAGGTTGTCAGCTGCTGCCAAGGGAGCCTCGGCTAGGAGCACGTCGTTCAATATCACTGAACAATTTATTGAGGACCTGTATCCCGTTGACGTTCAATTTGAAGTGCAAATTGAATGCGAAGTTAGTTTTCAGGGCCGGAATGAGAAGCGCATCCGATGGATGGAGAGAGTGTTCCCGATCCACTTAGGACGGAGCTTAAAGTTCAAGGCCATAAATTGCACGGTTCCTCAACCTGATGCATTGCTGTGGAAGGTAAGAAACGTGGGCTCCATAGCGGAACAACGGGGTATTCGCGGGCAAATCAATCCCGATAAAGGCGACTGGACGCTATCTGAAAAAACAGACTTCCCCGGGCCTCATTACGTTGAGTGTTACGTCCTAAAAGATGGTGTGTGCGTGGCTCTCGACCGTTTCGACGTGCCTATTGATAGTCTCTGAAACTATCACACAGCAAGGCGTCTAGCACGCTGTTGACTTCCGCCAAGGCGCCGACGAAGAAAGTAGTTAACCTCTAATGCGCGAACCTGAGGTGCTCCCCAGCTTCTGCGTAGCCATTGAAGGTTACTCTCAATCCACATTTGCCTCCGGATACCCGTCATTCTCCAATGTCGGCAAATGTTTTGGCCCAGACCGGCCACAGTACAGTTCCAATCAATTCCCAGCATAAGTGGCTCATGAAGCACCCATTGGGAAATCGCCGGGAACCCAAGACATTTATGGCTCGCTCTCGCCCCCGATTGGGTCACCACCCATTCAGGGATGCCGTCCCCTCCCCTGGCGATTTTCCGTCGCCAACGCCGTTTGCACCGTTGACCCATGGATGGCCCGCATTTCTGCCAAGAATCGATTCACGGCCCATCACCGCCCCGTGACGGATATCCCCATGGTCGGCTTCGTGCGACAGCGTGCGCGATGTCGTGACATCCGCATGAACCATGTCCGGGTGCATCACACGGTGAGCGTCCAACGCCGATTGCCAGGTCTTGGCCGGGTCAGAGTCGTATGAATCTATGGGGTAGGCTGAGGGTTTCGCTGGTGGTGACTTTGAGTACCACGGCGGCATGGTTTCGAGAAACGATGCCAAAGGGGTGCCATTCAAGGTTTCGAGCTTTTCATCCCACCATGCACGCTGCCAACCGGAGTCCGTACCGGACTGCCGTTGGATGTCGTGCTGGAAGTCGGACCAAGAATAGGTTTTATCCATGACGGCCATGGCATGGCGGCGGTTGTCGAAGTCCGACAACTGAAATTCGGACAGCACCTGGCGCACGTTGAACTCCGCTTGCATATCCATCCGGGTCTGGTGAGGCAGCGCCCGTGCAGCAATATCATGCCCCGCATCCACAGGAAGTGTCCCAAGCACCGATGCAATGACTCCTTCGAAATGGCTTCGCCGCTCGGGTGGCACGGCATCCAATACGTCGGCCACTTTGTGCGGTCGCCGTTTGGCTGCGAAAACCACCTCCATGGTGATCAATGCGTCCAGCAGCTCGGCCTGACTTTCGGGTGGTTTGGTGCTACCCACCACGCGGCTGATTCGCTTGGCCATGACTTCCGGTGACAACGGTCGGTCGATGGCATGGGCCACCATTTGGCATTGCCGAATCAGTTCTGCCCTCTTGGTCACCAGATATTCCAAGGGAGCCAATGCATTTGCGTAGGCATCCACTTCAAACCCCGGTGTCGATTCCGCCATGGCACTTGTCGCCGACACCATCATGTCTTCCAGCATGGGAACCTGGTCTGGCTTGGCTGCCTGAGCCCAGGCCTTTGCTTTTTGCACCGCGTTGGCCAAACGCTGGGGAGATACCAAGGTCACAAATTCCGGTGCCAACTCGGGTGAGCGACTGACCACCCAAATCAACTCTTTGGCCAAGAGGGCATCCAGAATGTCGCCGGATTTATCCAGGCGCTTGTATTGGGCGAGAAAGCTGGACCAATTCCACTCACGGCCCAAACCACGTTTGACCCGCCCCAGTTCGAGGTAAATCCGATCTGCGTCGGGCAATGCCGCATGCATGGCGTCGTATGCCGCGTGGTCTGCCGGTGACAAAGTTGCTGAC
>CAJBMJ010000287.1 GCA_903954045.1 uncultured beta proteobacterium
GGAGCAGCGCATCGAGTTTGACGCACTGCTGTGCGCTGTGGGGCGCGTCGCTCGCCTGGAGGGCTACGGACTTGAAGAGTTGGGTATTGCAACCCAGCGAACCGTGCCGGTGAATGACTATCTGGAAACGCTGTACCCCAATATCTATGCGGCGGGTGATGCGGCAGGCCCCTACCAGTTCACCCACACCGCAGCGCACATGGCCTGGTACGCCGCGGTGAACGCCCTGTTTGGAGACTTCAAAAAGTTCAAGGTCGACTATTCAGTGATTCCCTGGGCCACCTTTGTGGATCCCGAGGTGGCCCGTGTCGGCCTCAATGAGCAGGAAGCCAAAGAGAAGGGCATTGCCTACGAGCTGACCCAATACAACCTCGATGACCTCGACCGCGCGATTGCCGATGGGGCAGCACATGGCTTCGTCAAGGTGCTGACGGTGCCGGGCAAAGACCGCATTCTGGGTGTCACCATCGTGGGAGAGCATGCCAGTGATCTGCTGGCGGAGTTTGTGCTGGCCATGAAGCATGGTCTGGGTTTGAACAAGATTCTGGGCACCATCCACACCTATCCCACATGGGCCGAGGCCAACAAATACGCTGCTGGTGCCTGGAAGCGTGACCATGCGCCACAGCGTGTGCTGGCCTATCTGGAGCGCTTTCATGCCTGGAGGCGGGGCTGAGAACCGCCAGGAAGTGCTCAGTTGTCCAGGCGGAGTTCGTTCACGTAGCCCAGGCTGTGCCCGCCGGTATTGTCTGCATCGCCTCCCACCAGTATGGCCAGCAGGGGCAGCAGACTCTCACTTTCAGCGCCAAAGGCGCGGCGAAAGTCGGCCTCAAGGTCCCGCGAATGGCTGGCCCATTGGCGCAAAGGCTGGTCGCTTCCTGAAACCACGATAAGGCGTACCCGGTTGGTATAGGCGTTGGGCAACAAGGTGTCTGCCTTCAACTTCGAATCCCACACGTAGCACAAGGTGGCAGACGGTAGTTTCTCGGCGCTGGCCGCGCGCGCGAGGCGCAGCAGATTGCGTTCGATCAGCCCCAGCTTGTCCAGCGGCAACTCAAACAGGGCGCAGACCTTCAGTGGGCTGTCGTCCCCCTGTTTGACCGACAAATCGGCCAACGGCAATCCCTCATCGAGTCTCCAGCGCCAGCTCAGACGCGTGCCAGGTCCGGGCGTAGGCAGCGGCAGGTTATGAACCAGGTTCCCATACGACTTGGTGGCCTCTACGCGAAGCACGCGCTGCCCGTCGAGCTCGGTCATGGCGAAAGAGGTCAGCGGGATTTTGCCGCCTGGCACGCCAACTACGCGCCATGCGCCTGGGGTCGACTCTGCGCTGGGTACGGTAAAGGGCGCAAGCACGATTTTGTCCGCTGCCACTGCCAGCCCGGTAGGTGTAGCGAGTGCCACCAAGGTCGCGATTGCTGCCATCAGACTTGGCCATCGTGCAATGTTTGCTTGTGTTGGAGATTGCATTGACATTGGATTACCTGAAAGCAGTAATTCCGGAAGCTATGCGCATCACGGTAGTGAGTGCGCACAGAAAGGCAAACACGAAAGCCAGCGCAGTGAACCATGCCGGAAATAGACACATTGCAATGAACAGGGCAATGGTTTCGGTGCTTTCGGTCAAACCACCCAGGTAGAAAAAACCTTTGTCCGCAAAAGCAGTGCTGCTCATTCCCCGCTTGGCTGCCACGATGGCAAAGGCCAGAAAAGTGCATCCTGTGCCAATAAAGCTGTAAATCAGCAGCGCCCCGGCAAGCCCGTGGCCTGCAGGGTCGGCGAGCACAAAGGCCAGCGGGATGGAGGCGTAAAACAAGAAGTCGAGCGCGATGTCCAGAAACGCTCCCAGGTCTGTGGCCTGCGTCAGGCGGGCCATGGCGCCATCCAGACCATCAGCCAGGCGGTTCAGCAGAATGCTCAGAATGGCCCATTCGCTGTGTCCGGTAGCGATCAGGGGAATGGCCGTAAGCCCTATGGCAAATCCGGCCCAGGTGATCTGGTTGGCGCCCAGGCCCATGGCAATCAGGTTTGACGCCATGCGCTGCAGGGGGCGCTTGAGCGCAGCATTCAGGGCGCGGTCAAGCATGGCTGTGCTGCCAGTCGCTGATTTCGATAACGCGCCCGCCAGGGGGCACATCGGCAGCGTCGTGCGTGACCAGCAAGGTAGGAATGCCTTGACGCGCAATTTGTGCAAACACAAATTCGCGAAACTGCGTGCGCAAGGCTGTATCGAGTTTTGAAAAGGGTTCGTCCAGCAAAAGCGCAGCGGGTTCAGCCAACAGGGTCCGCATCACGCTGACACGCGAACGCTGGCCTCCCGAAAGGCTTGCCGGATCGCGGTCGTGAAAACCAGGCAGGCCAATGTCTTCCAGCGTCTGCTCCACATGCTTTCGTCGCGCCGCACTGCCCTGGACGCGCTCTGGCAAGGCAAACGCCAGGTTGTGGCCCACACTCAAGTGCGGGAACAATAAATCGTCCTGAAACAGCAGGCCAATATGGCGGGCTTCAATGGGTAGCGCTTCACAACGCACATCACCGAGCCACAGTTCACCCGATGCGAGGAATATGGGGTCCAGATCTCCAATGATCCAGTTCAGCAAGGTGGA
>CAJBMJ010000288.1 GCA_903954045.1 uncultured beta proteobacterium
CGCCCGGCAAGGTTGAGCACGACATCGAGGTCGGGCAACACCACGCCGTTGCGGCGTTGCACGGTGAAATGCATCTGCCCTCCTACGGCGCGCACATTCACTGCACGCACCTGGGCATCGTCATTGAAGCCGTAACTGGTGATTGGGCAGGTGACCTGCTCGCAAATCTCACTGACCGCCGGATCGTCGGTGCACAAAATGGCGACCCCGTAAAACGGCATACGGTGCAGAAAGTCGACGAAGGCCTTCTTCAGGCGACCAAAATCGTGCCCGTAGGTTTCCATGTGATCGGCATCGATATTGGTGACCACCGCCATCACGGGCAGCAGGTTCAAAAACGACGCATCGGATTCGTCGGCCTCCACCACGATGTGTTCGCCACTGCCCAGACGGGCGTTGGCTCCGGCACTGTTGAGCCTCCCGCCGATCACAAAGGTGGGGTCCAATCCGGCTTCTGCCAGCACACTGGCGACCAGACTGGTGGTGGTTGTCTTGCCATGGGTGCCTGCTATGGCAATGCCTTGCTTGAGGCGCATCAACTCGGCCAGCATCAGCGCCCGGGGCACGATGGGAATCTTCATTTCGCGGGCGCGAAGAACTTCAGGGTTGTCTGCCTGCACTGCGGTGGAGGTAACTACAGCGTCCGCGTGGGCCAGATTGGCACCGGCGTGGCCCACATAGGTGGTGATTCCAAGGGATGCCAGTCGCTTGAGGGTGGCACTGTCAGACAGGTCCGAGCCCGAGATGGTGTAACCCAGGTTGTTGAGCACCTCGGCGATGCCCGACATGCCCGAGCCGCCGATGCCGACAAAGTGAATGTGTTTGATGGCGTGTTTCACGCGACTTCCTTCATGGTGCAAGTTCCTCGCAGGCGGCCACCACGGCGTCGGTGGCGTTCAGTTGCTGCATCTTTTTGGCCGCAAGCGCTTTCTGCAACAACACGGGGCGCTCTGTTTTTAGTAGCAAGTCAGCCAATGCCTGGGGTGTTAGCTGCGATTGGGGCATCAACCACGCTGCGTCCTGGTCCACCAAAAAGCGCGCATTGCTGGTCTGGTGGTCGTCAACCGCTGAGGGAAAAGGCACAAAAACCGCGGCAGCTCCGACCGCTGCAATTTCGGTCACGGTGCTGGCTCCGGCACGGCAAATCACCAGATCTGCTTCTGCAAATGCCTGGGCTGTGTTGTCAATAAAAGGCACCAGGGTGGCCTCCACCTTCGCACTGGCATAGTTGGCACGTAACTCTTCGATCTGCTTTTCCCCGGCCTGATGAATGACCACCGGCCGGGCATCTGCCGGAATCAGGGCCAGCGCCTGGGGCACCACGGTATTGAGAGCTCGCGCACCCAGACTGCCGCCCAGCACCAGCACCTTGAGAGGGCCTGAGCGGCCCTCAAATCGTTGTGCAGGATCAGGCTGTGCCAGAAACTCCGAGCGCAGGGGATTGCCAATCCACCGGCCTTTGTCAAACACTTTGGGGAAAGCGGTGAACACCCGGTCGGCCACACCTGCCAGCACCTTGTTGGCCATGCCTGCGACCGAGTTTTGCTCATGCAGCACCAGCGGTTTACCCAGCAGCACCGACATCAGGCCACCGGGAAAGGAAATGTAGCCACCCAGCCCCACCACCACCTGCGGTTGCACGCGGCGCACTACCTGAATGCTCTGCCAAAAAGCCTTGAGCAAGCGCATGGGCAACACAGCCAGAGTCAGCATGCCTTTGCCGCGCACGCCGGAAAAATCAATGGTTTCCAATGCGAAGCCGCTTTGGGGAACCAGTCGACTTTCCATGCTGTTCGGAGCGCCCAGCCAGTGCACACGCCAGCCCTTGTCCCGCAGCGCCCGCGCCACTGCCAGGCCAGGAAAGATATGCCCACCGGTTCCACCGGCCATCACTAATGCGCAGCGTTGCTGGGATGGCTGACTCATACCCGCCCCCCCTGCATCAGCTGTCTGTTTTCGTAGTCAATGCGCAACACCACAGCAATGGCCGCAAGGTTGACCAGGATCGCCGACCCTCCGTAACTCATCAAGGGCAAAGTCAATCCCTTGGTAGGCAAGGCCCCCAGGTTCACACCCATATTGATAAAGGACTGAAATCCCATCCAGATGCCCACACCCTGCGCTACCAGCCCCGCAAAAACACGGTCCAGGGCAATGGCCTGGCGGCCAATATGCATGATGCGGCGGGTCAGCCACAAGAACATCACAATGACCGTGATCACACCAATCAGGCCAAACTCTTCGCCGATCACTGCCAGTAAAAAGTCGGTATGGGCCTCGGGCAGCCAGTGCAGCTTTTCTACGCTGCCACCCAGTCCGACACCGAAAATCTCTCCCCGCCCGATGGCGATCAGTGAATGCGACAACTGGTATCCCTTTCCCAGCGCGTGTTTCTCATTCCAGGGATCGAGGTAGGCAAAAATCCGCTCACGCCGCCAATCGCTCAGGGCGATCATGAGTCCGAAGGCCACCACCAGGATGAAGGCGATCAGAAAGAACATGCGGGCATTCACGCCGCCCAAAAACAGAATACCCATGGCAATTACCGCAATCACCATGAAGGCGCCCATGTCGGGCTCGGCCAACAGCAGCAAACCCACAATGGCCACCGCAGCGCCCATCGGCATCACAGCGCGAAAGAAGCGTTCTTTGACTTCCATCTTGCGCACCATGTAGTCGGCTGCATACAGAAGCACCGCAAATTTGGCCAACTCGGAAGGCTGGAAGCTCAAGGGCCCCAGCGAAATCCAGCGCCGCGCCCCGTAAACCACTTTACCCAGACCAGGAATCAGCACCGCGATCAACAGCACGAGGGAGAGTACAAACAGCCAGGGCGCATACTTTTCCCAGACTGCCACCGGCACTTGGAAGGCCAACAAAGCCGCCACAAACGAAATGACCAACCACATGGAATGGCGCACCAGAAAGTAGGTATGCGTGTAGTTGGCAAAACGGGGGTTGTCCGGCATGGCGATGGAGGCCGAGTACACCATCACCAACCCCCACAGCATCAGGGCGATCACCACCCATACCAGCGGCTGATCGAACCCACGCACGCGAGCCGGGCGGGTGGTAGCCGAAAAAGAGCCCTGCCCACCCAGACGCACTGGCAGCGCGCCACTGACGCTCGCCGATTCGCCAGCGAACCAGCGGGAGAAGGTCTGCTGCAAGGCCTTCATGCAGCGCTCTCCATGTCCATGCCTGCATCCATTGCCATGGCCCGGACCGCGTCGCAAAACACCTGCGCACGGTGGACATA
>CAJBMJ010000289.1 GCA_903954045.1 uncultured beta proteobacterium
AAGTCGTTCGCCACCACCTGAATGTAGGCCGCCCGGGCTGCCAAACCACCAAAAGCCAGTGCGATCGCACCCACCACAAATTTGCTGCGCCATACCGGCGTACGGCTGGCCAGCAAGGGGCTGGAGGTGTACTGAACGCTGCGACTCACGGCTGCGCTCCCTTTTCGGGTGCGGAGGCCACAGCGCTGGGACCAGAGTACGTTACGTAGGTGGTGATGGCGGGAGAGGCCTGGCGCATCTGCAGCTTTTCTCGCGCAAGCTTTTCCACCCGTGACGGTGTAGCCTGGCTGCGCTTTTCCACCTGCAGACGCTCATACTCGGTCTCCAGCCGCCGCGCCTCGGAACGAGAACGATCCATCTCGGTGGTCAACCGGCGTGACTCGTACTGCACGCTTACCAGATAGACCGCGCTCAGGACGATCGCCAGCAACAATACCAAGTTGAGTCGCATCATGATGGGCAGACCTCAGCGCTCATGCTGCAAGCCTTTGCGCCACCCGCATGATGGCGCTGCGGGAACGCGGATTGCCACGCACCTCGCCCTCGCTGGGCCTGATCCGACCCAGTGCCTTGAGCTCCATCACTTTGGGTGCTGCAAAGGGGGCGCGCCGGTCGTACTCCTCGCGGGAATGCGCGGCTATGAATTGCTTGACGATGCGGTCTTCCAGCGAGTGAAAGCTGATCACCACGAGACGACCACCGGGCTGAAGCACTTTCAAACTGGCTTCTAGCGCCTGTTGAAGCTCCTCAAGCTCGGCGTTGATGAAAATCCGAAAAGCCTGAAATGTGCGCGTTGCAGGGTTCTGGCCCGGCTCGCGGGTTTTGACCGTATCAGCCACGAGCTGGGCCAATTCAGTGGTGGTTGAAATTGGGCCCCGCTCCTGTCGGCGCGCAACAATCGCCTTTGCAATTGGCCCAGCAAACCGTTCTTCACCATATTCACGTATCACCTCTGCAATCGTGTTGATTTCTGCAGTGACGAGCCACTGCGCCACACTCTGGCCGCGCGTGGTGTCCATGCGCATGTCCAAAGGACCTTCGAAGCGAAAACTGAACCCCCGCTCGGGGTTGTCGATCTGGGGCGAACTCACACCCAGGTCCATCAGCAGACCTGTCACGCTTTGCGCCGGCAGCTCACCCAGGTGCGAGAAGCCCTCATGCCGTATTGAAAAACGCGTATCCGCAATCGCAGCCGACTCCGCTACGGCCTGTGGATCCTTGTCAAAGGCAATCAGGCGCCCTTGTGCTGAGAGGCGGGAGAGGATCAGCCGCGAATGCCCACCTCGACCAAAAGTAGCGTCGACATAAATGCCATCGGATGCTTGGGGGTAGTCTTGTTGCTTGTGGCTGAACAAGGCGTCAACTGCCTCGTTCAACAACACGGTGGCATGGTTCCATGAGGTTTGCACCGCCGCGTCCTAGAACGAAAAGTCTTTAAAGACATCGGGCATATCGCCCTGCATGGCCTTTGCTTCCTGAGCGTCGTAGGTCGCCTTGTCCCACAGCTCGAAATGGTTGCCCATTCCCAGCAGCATGGTGTCTCTGGATATGCCAGCGGCGGCGCGCAGTTCTGGCGACACCAGCACTCTGCCAGTGGCGTCCATCTCCACATCCATGGCATTGCCCAGAAAAATGCGCTTCCACCACTGGGCAGACATGGGCAAGGCCGCTATGCGCTCACGGAATTTTTCCCACTCGGGGCGAGGAAACACCATCAGGCAACCGTGGGGGTGTTTGGTGATGGTCAGCTGACTGGCCGCTGTCGCGCTCAGAACGTCACGGTGCCGGGTCGGCACGGAAAGCCGCCCCTTGGCATCCAGACTGAGAGACGAAGCCCCTTGAAACACGAAACACACCCCTATTTTTTTGCGCAATGGCGAACAGCAGCAACTCAGGGCACTTTTCACCACTTAATTGCACTTTTTTGCACTGTATCAGCAAAAGAAGACCTCGCAACGGGGCTTGCGAGATTTTTTTCAATGAAATCAAGGACTTAGAAGCGACTTTGCAGGCAGATTTACTACAAAAATCGTTCTAAATGAAGGACTTAGCGTTGGTTATGAAAGTAACGCTTGAACCCGCAGGCCGATTGGCCCCGTTTACAGGATGTAACGAGAAAGGTCTTCGTTCTGGCTGAGTTCGGCCAGCCGCGTATCCACATAGGCGGCATCAATGACCACAGTTTGATTCGCCATGGAGGCCGCATCAAAGCTCACATCGTCCAGCAATCGCTCCATCACCGTAGCCAGTCGCCGTGCCCCGATGTTTTCAGTACGCTCGTTAACTTCAAACGCAATGCGCGCCAGACGCGTAATGCCCTCAGGGGTGAACTCCAGCGTCACTCCTTCCGTGGCCAACAAGGCCTGGTATTGGCGGGTCAGCGAGGCGTGGGTCTGGGTGAGGATGGCCTCAAAGTCGCCCACCGACAGCGACTGCAACTCCACTCGAATGGGAAAGCGCCCTTGCAACTCTGGAATCAGGTCGCTGGGTTTGCTCAGGTGAAAGGCACCTGAGGCCACAAACAGAATGTGGTCGGTCTTGACCATGCCGTATTTGGTGGACACCGTCGTACCCTCCACCAGCGGCAGCAAATCGCGCTGTACGCCCTGGCGGGACACTTCGGCACCACTGCCCTCACTGCGCGAGGTGACCTTGTCGATCTCGTCGATGAACACAATGCCGTTTTGCTCCAGCATGTGCAAAGCCTGGGAGCGGATATCGTCCTCGTTGACCAGTTTGGCGGCCTCTTCATCTGCCAGCAACTTTTGCGCTTCGCTGATTTTGAGCTTGCGTGTCTGTTTTTTGCCTTGGCCCAACTGCCCAAACATGCCGCGCAACTGCTCGGTCATTTCTTCCATGCCCGGTGGGCCCATCACTTCCATTTGCGGAACAGGTACGGCCACATCGAGTTCGATTTCTCTGTCCGCCAGCTGGCCTTCGCGGAGTTTCTTGCGAAACGTCTGGCGAGCGGTGCTCTCTGGCGTGTCGCCAGAAGAAACTACGCCAAAATCAGTCCTGGCCGTTGGTATCAGAATATCCAGAATGCGGTCTTCGGCAGCGTCCATGGCGCGGGTACACACCTTGGTCTTCTCCGTCTCGCGGGTTTGCTTGACGGCAATTTCTGCCAGGTCGCGGATGATGGAGTCCACGTCCTTGCCCACATAACCCACCTCGGTGAACTTGGTTGCCTCCACCTTGATGAACGGCGCATCGGCCAGGCGTGCCAAACGGCGAGCAATTTCGGTTTTGCCAACGCCTGTGGGGCCGATCATCAATATGTTTTTGGGGGTAATCTCTGCACGCAGTGCCACGTCCACCTGCTGCCTGCGCCAGCGGTTGCGCAAAGCAATGGCCACGGCGCGCTTGGCCTTGGCCTGGCCCACGATGTGTTTGTCGAGTTCGGCAACGATGTCCTGTGGTGTCATTTTTCTTCAGTTCCGGAACTCAGTCCAATGTTTCTATGGTGTGCTGCATGTTGGTGTAGATGCAGAGTTCGCCCGCTATTTCCAGTGAGCGTTTGACGATGGTTTCAGCACTCAGATCCGTGTTGTTGAGCAAAGCCACCGCAGCAGCCTGCGCGTAGGCGCCGCCAGAGCCAATAGTCACAATGCCGTTTTCCGGCTCCAGCACGTCACCGTTGCCGGTAATGATGAGCGACGCCTCCTTGTCTGCCACCGCCAACATGGCTTCGAGGCGCCGCAATACGCGATCGGTACGCCAGTCTTTGGTCAGTTCGATAGCCGCGCGCACCAAGTGCCCCTGGTGCTTTTCCAGCTTGGCTTCAAACCGCTCAAACAAGGTGAATGCATCCGCAGTGGCGCCCGCAAACCCGGCCAGAACCTTTCCGTGATAAAGCTTGCGCACCTTGCGTGCGGTTCCCTTGACAACAATGTTACCCAGCGTGACCTGTCCGTCGCCACCGATGGCAACCTGGTAGCCGTCGGGTGTTTTGCGTCGAACGCTGATGATGGTGGTTCCGTGAAATTGTTCCATGGGGTTTTCTGTTGGGTTGGCGCATTGCTGCACCAAAAAATCAGTCTAGGTCCGAAGCTGGACCCTGGCATGCTCGTGGATGCCAATGACATTGAAGAAAGCGCCAACCAGCCGGTGCACGTCGTGAAACTCAACCTGGCAGCCTTCCGCTTCGCGCACCGTTACCCAGTTGAGAATGCTGCCTGCAGCTGAAAAGTCCACACGCAGCAAGGCAGCACAGGACACGACAATGCGCTGACCTGCAGCCGCAGCCGGGTCGATCTGTGACAGAAGTGGCGTGGCATCACCCAGCACCTCACCATGCAAATCCACGGTAAACCAGTCGGAAGGTGCAGCTGCGGCGGCTAATGCACCCCCTAATGACTCAAACTGACAGCGCGGGTCCACCCAGTCGGGCGGCACCACCCCGAAAGTGACGCAGTAGTCCAGGGCAGCCAACTCGAATTCGTCTTGAAAATGCATGGCCCGCAATACAGCAAGCCGAGCATCCCACCAGGCTTTCACCTCACGCCGCTCACCTTGCGAGGTAATGGTACGCAGGCAATGACCAAGGTGGTCAGCGCCAATGAACTGCACCGAAACGGGCTCGGCACACAAACTGTCAAACAGCCCCTGCATCAAGGGCAATGCGTCTGGAGTCAGGTCTTGCAGGGCTGCCCAGTCCAAGCGCCAGGGGGCTGCTTGGTTTGAAAGCACGTCGCGCAGCATCTCCATTGCCGTTGCATCCAGACTAGCGGGGCAATGCCAGTGGGCCAAGGCCTGAAACCCGGCCCCCTTGGCGGCAGCAACCCCTTCGGAGGTCGCAGGCGACTTGTCAGACAAAGCTTCCCACAGGGGCAATTTGCCTCCCAACCGGGCACCAAACTCCTGCAAAGCGAGTTCAAACTGCATGGACTGGTTGGTGGCGCGGTACAAATCCAGCAGGGCCGCAAGCCACAACAAGCCAGACTCGGACTGAGCAAGGTCAGAGCGCAGCGCAAGCACCAGGCCTGACTCTGCACCCTTGTCGTCACCATTGGCAAAACGGATGGCCGCCTCTTCCAATTCCGGGTCTGTCTCTACACTCTCTGTGTCGAGCGCAAACAAGCGGGAGGTAGAAAACTCCGGAGCACTGGAAGCAGTGGGACGTGCGCGGTGTACCCCCATGGACGCCGACAAATCCCAGGACTGAGAAGCATCTGCCGAATTGCTGGCCATCTGGGTGGACGCAAAATCAGAGGAGCCACTGCTTGCAGGCTGCATGATCGACATCACTTCGGTCGGCGCAAAAGGTGCTGTGGGCACCGATGCAGGGCCTTCACGCGATGCCAGGGCGTCCATGGGTTCGGTGGCTATCCCGGACTGGGTCATCACATTGGTGTTGCCCGCTTCTAGTGCAGCCCTTTCTGTCTCTTTGTTTTTCCACCACTGGCGCGACATCTGCGCTTCGATCTCGTCGATTTTCTTCAGTGTCTCAGAGCGGTCTTCAGACTCGCCTGGCAAACTGTTCTGAAAAAACGAGGGGCGCGACATGCTGGCCATGGCCGCCGGGTCCAGGTTACGGAGTTTGCGCAGCTGGTCGAATTCCCGCCTGCGAACAAAATCATTTTGCCGCTTGCGCTCTATCATGGCCTGGAGTGCTTTTTTGTCGTACCCCGTTTCCTGCGGTGTTTCGAGCTGGTCCAGCTCCGACCAGTCCTTGGTCGGGTTGCGCACGAACTTGGCTACTTTGGACAGCAGTCCGGGACGATCGTCTTTGGTAGCCATGGATGTCTTTTAGTCACCAAACATCTTCTGCTTCAACTCACGGCGTTGCTGCGCTTCCAGCGACAGCGTGGCGGTGGGCCGAGCCAGCAGGCGTCCGACGCCAATGGCTTCACCGGTTTCATCGCAATAACCATAGTCACCCGCATCAATTCGGACAATGGACTGCTCAATTTTCTTGAGCAACTTGCGTTCACGGTCACGCGTGCGCAGTTCCAGGGCATGCTCTTCTTCAATAGTGGCGCGATCTGCCGGGTCAGGCACCACCGACGTGTCTTCACGCAAATGCTCGGTAGTTTCACCGGCATTGCTCAGGATGTCGCGCTTCAGAATAGAGAGCTTCAGCCTGAAGGCAGCCATCTGCACATCATTCATGTACTCGGAGTCAGGCATGGCCATCAACTCGGCGTCTGTCAATTCAGCAACAGGTTTAGTCTTCCAGTTATTGGCGAGCTTGGGGTCTTTTTTGATTGAGGAAGGCAAGACAGGAACAATCACAGGTGAGGGAATCGATTGGCTGTAGCTGGCTTTGGCAGCAGTGGATGCAACGGACTGTGCCATGGAAGGCACAGTCAACTGGGCCAAGCGCGAAGAGGGTCGACCGGCTTTTTGGGGCACAGTCGATG
>CAJBMJ010000290.1 GCA_903954045.1 uncultured beta proteobacterium
ACTCCCTGGCGCTGGTGCGTGTGCAAGGATGAACGCCGCCGATTCGCCCCAGGTTGCGAGGTCCCGTTGGCACCATCGGGCCCGACATGCGCTCTCGCATTCGCTGCGGGTGCGCTTGGTGGCCTTGTTCCTGTTGCTGGCGCTGGCGATGACGGCGACGTTTCTCTTTGGTATGCAGTACGCCTTGGGTATCGGTTGGCGCGATGCCGCACGTCCGTTGGTGATGGATTACGTGGACAAGCTCACCGCCGATCTGGGCAGTCCGCCCAACGTGGAGCGTGCCGTGGCGCTTACGCAGCGCCTGCCCTTGAGCGTGCGCATCAGCGGCCCGGTAGTCAATTGGAGCAGCAACCCGATTGAGCCCGATTACGACAGCCACCGGCGGGACGACTCCCGTTGGAACAACGACGCACCGCGCTTTTTTGAGCGCACCACAAGCGACGGGCACCGCATTCGGTTCGGCTTGAATGTGCAGGTCTGGCACGACCGGCCCCGCTTCATTGGCTGGGCCACACTCGGATTATTGCTGGCGCTCACCGCATTGGCCTATGCACGGGTGCGACGCATGTTGCGGCCACTGGACGATATTCGTGCCGGTGCGCAGCGCTTTGGCGCCGGCGAATTTTCCCAGGCCATTCCAGTGAAGCACCCGCACAAGCCCGATGAGCTGGGAGAACTGGCGGGCATCATCAACACCATGGGTGCCGACATCCATCAGATGCTGGAGGCCAAGCGGGCTTTGCTGCTGGCCATCAGCCACGAGCTGCGCAGTCCGCTCACCCGCGCCCGCCTCAATACCGAGCTTCTACCCGAGACGCCTGAAGTACAACCTAGCCGAGAAGCCTTGTTGCGCGATCTGGCCCTGATGCGCGACCTGGTGACCGATTTGCTGGAGAGCGAACGCCTCACCACCCGACACGCAGCCCTGCACACGGAAGCCACCGATCTGGCCGCGCTGGTAAACGAAGTGGTGGCCAGTTTGCCAGCGGAAAAGTCTGTGCAGCAAGGCATCGACACTGAACTGCCCCAGCTGGCGCTGGATCCTGCCCGCATGCGCCTGTTGGTGCGCAATCTGTTGGATAACGCTTTGCGCTTCACTCCCACAGGTGGCCCCGGGCCCACCCTCCAAGTGCAAGCTACCACCAGTGGCGGTGTGGTCATTCGGGTGCGCGACTTTGGCCCGGGTGTGGCACACGACCAGCTGGCGCAGTTGGGCCAGCCCTTTTACCGGCCCGATGCCGCGCGCACCCGCGAGGGCGGCGGCGTGGGATTGGGCCTGTACCTGTGCCGCCTGGTGGCGCAGGCGCATGGAGGGAGCTTTACCGTGCGCAATGCCCAGCCAGGCCTGGAGGTGCAGGTGGAATTGCCCTCAAGCGGCGCCTGATTTGAAGGTGCTGCCGGTGTTGGGCGTGCATGCCTTTGAGCAGGCGCCCAAAGCCCCCGCCGCCAAGGCTGGCCCGGTAAGGGCAAGGGCGTGCAGGCCGCAGCGCCAATGGGCGGGTGGAGTGGAAGGGCGCGGATGGGCGCACGCTGAAGGAGATTCAGGAGGCAGAGGCTGCTCAGTAGCCGTCTTGCGGTTTGAAGTCACAAACTGTGACTTCAAGTTTGATAGCAGCTTGCGCACATTCCACGGGCGCTAGAGGCTTATTTCCCCCAAGGATTGACCAACTGGACCCCGGTGTTCACAAAGTCTTGCGTATTGCGCGTGGCTACCGTAAAGCCATGTTCCAGTGCGGTGGCGGCAATCATCGCATCGCGCTCTGACCGTGGGTCGGGCACGTGCAGTGCAGCGCACAGGCTAGCTGCTTGTTCGTTGAAAGGCAGAATGCGCCCCGCGAAGGCAGCACGAACACCGGTCAGCCAAACCCGAAGCGCCGCGCCTTGTGGTGGGGTTCGCCGCTCTAGTAGCAAGATGCCTTTTTCCAGCTCCAGAATGGTGATGGAGCTCAGGTACAGCGTGCTGGCGCGGTGTTGTGCTGCCCAATTGCGCACCTCGGCAGACTGGTTGGGCTTGCCTTGACGCAATTCAGAGATGACGTTGGTGTCTAGAAGAAACATGCCGCCTGCCTATTCCAGCTCGGCGGCGCGGGTGGTGATGTCCAGGCGTGGCGCTTCGAATTCAATGCCGTCCCCACCAGCAATGTCGTCCATCACCTCCAGCAGCGAAGGCTCCCCGTGCCCGACCATGCGGTAGTAGTCGTCTATCTTCAGCAGGGCATAGGCGGGGCGACCCCGGTCGGTGATGAACACGGGGCCGTCAGCGGCGGCGCGCTTTGCACTGGAGACATCGCGGGTGAAATCGCGGCTGGAGAAGGTATGAACGGACATGGAGGACTCCTTTTGAGGAATTGTTTGTATGTTATGACAAACTCTCGGTGCCGTCAAAGCAACTGTAAAGCTGGACAGGATTGCACGTCATGGTTAAAGTAATGAATCCTTACTTTACGCCAAATGCCATGCTTGCCAAAATCACTTCTAAGAATCAGCTCACGCTGCCCAAGAGCGTGACGCAGGCCGTGGGTGCCACGGAATATTTTGATGTCGAGGCCCGTGCAGGGCAGATCATCCTCACGCCCGTGCGCATTCAGCGCGGGGACGCAGTGCGAGCCAAGCTGGCCGAGCTTGAGTTGACGGATGACGATATGGCTGCTGCCGTAGCCTGGGCCAGGGCGCCCCAAGTCGCACCGGCTATGGCTGCCGAGCCAGTGGTGCCGTATGCGGTGACCCCTGCCAAGCCCAAGAAGGCGGTTGCCAAGAAGGCCCAGACCAAGACATGAGCGCCCCTGTGCGCGTAGTGTTGGACACCAATGTAGTTTTGTCTGCGCTGGTGTTTGGCGGCGGAGCCGCTGGGCGTGTGCGGCGGGCTTGGCAGCAGGGCGCACTGGTGCCACTGGCCAGCAATGCCACGGTGCGAGAGCTGGTGCGGGTGTTGGCCTACCCCAAGTTCCGATTGACGCAAGCAGAACAAGAAGAGTTGCTGGCCGACTACCTGCCTTACACCAAGACAGTGCGCATCC
>CAJBMJ010000291.1 GCA_903954045.1 uncultured beta proteobacterium
CGCTACAAGAGTGAGGGGTGTTTGCTGGGCCAGGATGGGCACACCGAGCCAGTCCATTTCGCCAAACGGAGTGATAGTCGGCGGGGTGGTCACTTTGGGGAAGCTCACACGATAGCCGTAGTAACTCAGGGACGTGGCAAGTAGCGTTAAACCCAGACCAGAGACATGCTGGGATAGCGCGAGACCGACCGTGAGAAGCGAATGCAGCAAGCCCAGCAGTGCACCAGTCAATGCAGCGACCAGAACACCGATCCACAGCGACGAGCCCGAATAGACCGCCAGCCAGCCGGTAAAGGCGCCTGCCACCATGATGCCTTCGATACCGAGGTTCAGCACGCCAGCGCGCTCACAGAGGAGCACTCCCAGCGTACCCAGAATTAGCGGAGTTGCAATGCGCAACACCGCAACCCAGAAAGCCGAATTGGAAAGGATGTCGAAGAATTCGGTCATTTCCATCGCACCCGGTACTGCGTGAGCAGCGTTGCTACCAACACGGAAATGAGCGAGGCAGCGACGATGACATCGGCAATATAGGTCGGTACGCCAACGGCCCGGCTCATGCTGTCCGCTCCGACCAAGACGCCTGCAACAAACAGGCTTGCAGCAATCACCCCCAGCGGGTGCAGCGCAGCCAGCATGGCAATCACAATGCCGCTGTAGCCGTAGCCGGGGGACATATCCAGCGTGAGATAGCTGGTGCGCCCCGCGACTTCGATGGCACCTGCCAGTCCGGCCAGACCACCGGAGAGCAGCGCCACCAGCACCACGGTGCGGGTGACAGGCACGCCGGCGAAGGAGGCAGCACGGGCGTTGGCGCCCACCGCACGGATGTCAAAGCCCAGCACAGAATACTTGAACAGCGCCCACAGACCGACAGCAAGTGCAATGGCCCAAAGCAGCCCGGTGTGCACACGGGTTTGCTCGATCAGTTTGGACAGCTCCAAGTCGCCCAGCAATGCTACGCTTTGCGGCCAACCCATGGCCGTGGGATCTTTCACGGGGCCGTCGAGCATGAGGGAAACCATCAGTAGCACGATGAAGTTCAGCAGCAAGGTGGTAACCACCTCGTCCACACCCAGCCGGGCCTTCATCAAGGCGGGCCCCAGCAATAGCAGAGCCCCGGCGGCGGCGGCGGCCATCATCATCAGAACAAACAGGAGGGCAGGCGGTAGCGGCCAACCGCTGCCAGCATGGGCACCTCCAACAGCCACTGCCGCCAAAGCACCCACATACAACTGGCCTTCAGCTCCGATGTTGAACAGACGGGCCTTGAAGGCCACGGTGGCTGCCAGCCCGGTAAGCATCAGCGGGATGGCGCGGGTCAGGGTTTCGCTCAGCGCAAACACAGATCCAAAGCCACCGGTCAAAATCAGCCCGTAGGTTTGACCCACCGGGGCGCCCGCCCAAAGCACCAGCATGGCGGCCACCACCAGGGTGGCCGCAATCGCGCCGATGGGGGCCAGGACCATGGCCAACGCAGAATGGGTGTTGCGTTTTTCCAGCCTCATGCATGCTCCGATCCGGCCATGGCAAGGCCGATGGCCTCGCGGCTCCAGTCCAGCGCAGCACGCGCCTCGGTGAGTTGCCCGGCATGCATGACTGCCACCCGGTCGCCCAGGGTGAGCACTTCATCGAGATCGTCCGAGATCAGCAGCACGGCAGAACCAGCATCCCGGGCGGCAATCAGTTGCTGCTGTACATAGGCTACTGCGCCAATGTCCAGCCCCCAGGTTGGCTGGTGCGCGACGATGAGCTTGGGCGCATAGGTAAGTGCCGTACGGGTGTGTTCAGGATGCATCAAGGCCCGGCCCAAAATCAGTTTTTGCATATTCCCGCCGGACAGCGAGCGCGCCGCCGTAGCCGGTCCGCCGCCTCGCACATCGAAAGCTGCCATTACCTTTTGGGCATAGGCTTTGGCTGCCGAACGCAGCACCCAGCCCCAGCGGGAGAACGCAGGGCTGCGCAGTCGCTCGGACGCGGCGTTTTCCCACACTGGCAAATCTCCCACCACGCCCACCGCATGGCGGTCTTCCGGAATGCGGGCAACGCCCATGCCGACCAGTCGCTGCGGATCGGAGCTCAGAGGTTGGCCCAGCAAAGTGGCTTTGCCTTGGTGGGCTTGGCAGGTACCGCATAGCAATTCAGCCAGCGCGACCTGCCCGTTTCCGGACACTCCAGCGATGGCGACGATCTCACCGGCGTTGAGCTGCAGAGAGACATTGTCGAGCCGTTCGCGGCCGCTGCCCGCACTTACATCGTGCAGTACGCAAACTTCATTCCCCACGCTGGCTGTGGGATGGCGTTGCGGCGCATCAATGGCGTGCCCCACCATCCATTGGGCAAGTTGCCCCTGTGATGTTCCCTGGGCGGGGGCCTCTGCCACCAGGTGTCCTGAGCGAAGCACAGCGACACGGTGCGATACACGCAGGACTTCCCCGAGCTTGTGGCTGATAAAAATAATCGACAAACCTTCTGCCACCATCATGCCCAGCACCTTGAAGAGGTCTTCGCTCTCCTGGGGGGTCAGCACTGCGGTGGGTTCGTCCAGAATCAGGATCTTTGCGCCGCGGTACAGCGCTTTCAATATTTCAACCCGCTGGCGTTCTCCCACCGAGAGACTTCCCACCAACGCCTTGGGATCTACGGCCAGACCGAAGCGCTGTGCAACCTGCTGCAGGTGTTCAAGGGCCTGGCGTTTGCGTGTGAAGGGTTGCCAAAGCGGCTCAGAGCCCATCATCACGTTGTCCAGCACACTGAGGTTGTCGGCCAGCGTGAAATGCTGGTGCACCATGCCGATGCCCGCAGCCAGAGCGGCCTTGGGGTCACCCGCGGGCAAAGGCTGCCCCATCACTTCAATAAGGCCCGCGTCTGCCGTGTAATGCCCAAACAGGATGGACACCAGCGTGGATTTTCCGGCCCCATTCTCTCCCAGCAGAGCCAGAACCTCGCCGCGCTGCAATTCCAGGGATATGTCGCTATTGGCGACCAGGTCGCCAAAGCGTTTGCTGATGTTGCACAGCCGCAGAACCGGCTGTGAAGGAACAGTCATGCGAAGGCCATTACTTGGCTGTCGACTTGGGCTGGTTATCGTCCACGGCGACCGTGAAGCTGCCGTCCTGAATGGCTTTTTCCTTGGCTTTCATCTTGGTCACGATGTCCGCAGGCACTTTTTTCTCAAAGGTTCCCAGCGGTGCCAAAGACGAACCCTTGTACTTCATCATGGAGTACTGGCCGTAGTCCTCGGCCGTGAACTTGCCTTCTTTCGCCAACTTGATGGCCCGATCGGCGGATGGCTCAAAATGCCACAGTGCCGAGGCGACCACGGTGTCGGGATACTGCGCCTGCGTGTTGATCACGTTGCCAATGGCCAGCTTGCCTTTTTCCTTGGCGGCGTCGCTCACACCAAAGCGCTCGGCGTACATCACGTCGGCACCTTTGTCGATCATGGCAAACGCCGCTTCCTTGGCCTTGGGTGGGTCAAACCAGCTGTTGATGAAGCTCACGCTGAACTCTACTTTGGGGTTGACTTCCTTGGCACCGGCCATGAAGGCATTCATCAGCCGGTTCACCTCAGGAATGGGGAAGCCGCCCACCATGCCAATTTTGTTGCTCTTGGTCATGCCACCAGCGACCATGCCTGACAGGTAGGCTGGCTCCTGGATGTAGTTGTCAAACACGCTGAAGTTGGGTGCGACGGGTTTGCCGGAAGAACCCATCAGGAAAGACACCTTGGGGAAGTCTTTGGCTACTTTGCGTGCAGCTGCTTCCACGGCAAAGGCTTCGCCCACGATCAGTGCATTGCCTGCGGTGGCGTATTCGCGCATGACACGCTCGTAGTCCGCGTTGCTGACGTTCTCGCTGGCCTTGTACTCAATCTCGCCACGCGCCTCTGCCGCCTTCAGCGCCTGGTGCAAGCGGCC
>CAJBMJ010000292.1 GCA_903954045.1 uncultured beta proteobacterium
AGAAATTGGGTTTCCTTGCTCATGCTAGATACCAGTTTGGCATACCGCTCGGTGTTGGCGTCATCCAAAGGCGCATCCACTTCGTCCAGCAAGCAAAACGGGGCCGGGTTGAGCTGGAAAATGGCAAACACCAAAGCGATGGCAGTAAGCGCCTTTTCACCGCCAGAAAGCAAGTGGATGGTCTGGTTCTTTTTGCCAGGTGGCTGAGCAATCACCTGTACCCCGGAATCCAGAATTTCGTCGCCGGTAATCACCAGGCGGGCGTTGCCACCGCCAAACAGCTCCGGGAACATGCGACCAAAGTGCAGATTGACCTGCTCGAAGGTGCCTGAAAGCAGCTCGCGCGTTTCGGCATCGATCTTGCGGATGGCATCTTCCAGGGTATTCATGGCCTGCGTCAGGTCCACATTCTGGGCGTCCAGGAAGGTTTTGCGCTCGCGGGCAGCACCCAGTTCGTCCAGTGCAGCCAGATTGACCGCTCCCAAAGCTGCAATTTCGCGGTGAAGGCGGTCAATATCGCCCTGCATGCCAAACAGACGCACATTGCCTTGCTGGATGCTTTGCTCAATGGCTGCCAGATCGGCCTTGGCGTCCTGCAACTGCTGCTCAAACTGTTCAAACCCCAGGCGAGCAGCCTGCTCCTTGAGCTGGAATTCCGTAATGCGCTGGCGCAGTGGCTCCAGTTCGCGCTCCAGTTGCATGCGTCGCTCGTCACTGGCGCGCAACTTGGCTGTCAGATCATCGTATTCGCTGCGCTTGGCTCCCAGCGATTGCTCACGCTCCATCTTGAGTGCAAGGGCATTTTGCAAACCGGCTTGTGCTGCGGCGTCGGTCAAACGGGCCAGCTCTTCGAGCGCCCGCTGCTCATCTGCATGAATGGACTGGGTTTGCTGGGCTGCAGTCTCAATGGCCCTGGACAACTCCGCCGTGCGCGCTTGCAAGCTGCGCCGTGCAAACTCTGCCTCCTGTGCCTGGCGCTCCAGGGTTCGCTGCTGCTCGCGGCATTGCGTCAGCTTGCGCTGCCCATCAATCACCCGCTCTTCCAACTGGGCATGGCGCTCCTGACTGTCGGCCAACTGCATGTCCAGAGACTCGAAGCGCCCTTCAGCCTCCACCCGCCGCTCCTGCAAGTCGTCGAGCTGGGCAATCACTTCTGCAATATCCGATTCGATCTGGGCACTGCGCGCGCGAGTTTGCTCCAGCAACTGGGACAGTCGCAGCGTTTCCACCTGCAATTCATGGGCGCGACTCTGGGTTTCTGTGGCTTCCCGTCGCACACCGACCAGTCGCTGGGCGCTTTCGGCGTAAGTGCTCTCGGCGCGCCCCAAAGCAACACGAGATTCGTCTGCGATCAGCACCTGCGCACGCAATTGCTTTTCCAGATTTTCAATCTCCTGGGCCCGCTGCAACAACCCTGCCTGTTCGGAGTCCTGCGCATAGAAGCTGACGCTATGACCGGTTACCGCATGGCCGGACTTCACATAAATGCACTCACCGGCTTGCAACTGGCTGCGTTGGGCTAAGGCCTCTTCAAAGCTGGACGCAGTAAAACAACCGCGCAACCATTCGGACAGTACTGCCTTTTGTCCGGCATCGTTCACACGCAGTAGGTCCTCCAACCGGGGCAAGCCAGTTGCACGCTCCTGGGTCGAGACAGAAGGTGGACTAAAGAAAGAAAGTTTGGCTGGCGGGGCATCGTTGGCAAATGCACGCAGCATGTCGAGTCGGGACACTTCCAGCGCGCCCAGGCGTTCGCGCAATGCGCCTTCGAGTGCGTTTTCCCAGCCCTGCTCAATATGAATTCGGCTCCACAAGCCCTGCAGGTGGTCCAGGCCATGCCTGGCCAGCCAGGGTTGCAACTTGCCATCGGTCTTTACTTTTTCCTGCAAGGCTTTCAGAGCCTCCAGACGGGCAGAAAGATCGGCCTGGCGGGACGATTCGGTGTTGACAGCCTGCTGCTTTTCGCGCCGGGCATCGTCGAGCAGCGGAACCGCATCCTGCAGCTCGTGCAGGCGGGCATCCGCCACCTGGCTAGCTTCCTGGGCTGCCTCCAACTGTTCTTGCAGGCTGAGCAGTCGCGCCTCGTCGGGGGCGGAAAGTCCATTGCGGTCGGCGGACAAGCGGTCATGGCGGGTGCTGAGCTGGCGGCTTTGCTCCTCAATATTGCGCTGCTCTGCCGCCAAGACCTGAATTTGCTGCTGCACCAGCGAAACATCGCCGCGCTGCGCGTTGGCCGAGGCCTGGGCTTTCGCAACAGCCTCTTCCAGATCAGGCAACTGCTGCCCCTGCTCTTCCACCTGTGCGGCCAGCAATTCGGTTTGCTCGTCGCCCAGCAAGGCCAGCTCAGCCAGGCGCTCAATTTCAGCTTGTGCGTCGTCCCTGCGCACTGCCCATTGGCCCACCTGTTCTTTCAGGCTGACCAAACGCTGCTCAACCCGCTGGCGTCCTTCCACTACAAAACGAATCTCTGCCTCCAGCCGTCCGACGTCGGTACTTGCCTCATAGAGCAGGCCCTGTGCCTGATTGACCTGATCACCCGCCGCGTAATGCGCTTGGCGCACAGTTTCAAGGTCAGCTTCTACATGACGCAGATCGGCCATGCGGGCTTCCAAAGCGTTTACCGCTCCAAGGCCTTCGGTCTGTACTTTGCTTTGGTCTGCCAGGGCTTCCGACCGTTTGAGAAACCACTGCTGGTGCTGCTTGAGCGTGACTTCAGCCTGAAATGCGTTGTATTTCTGGGCCACCTCGGCCTGCTTTTCCAGCTTTTCCAGGTTGGCGTTGAGCTCGCGCAGGATGTCATCCACGCGGGTCAGGTTCTCCCGGGTGTCCGACAGGCGATTCTCGGTTTCGCGGCGGCGCTCCTTGTATTTGGAAACACCGGCTGCTTCTTCCAGAAAGAGCCGAAGTTCTTCGGGCTTGGATTCAATGATCCGGCTGATCGTGCCCTGACCAATGATGGCGTAAGCCCTGGGGCCTAAACCGGTGCCCAGGAAAACATCCTGCACATCGCGGCGACGCACTGGCTGGTTGTTGATGAAATAGCTGCTGGTGCCATCACGCGTCAGCACCCGCTTGACAGCAATTTCACCAAATTGTCCCCACTGGCCACCCGCACGGTGGTCGGCGTTGTCAAAAACAAGTTCTACGCTGGCCCGGCTGGCCGGTTTGCGCGTGTTGGTGCCATTGAAGATGACATCCTGCATGGATTCGCCGCGCAGCTCACTGGCGCGGCTTTCTCCCAAAACCCAGCGCACAGCGTCCATGATGTTGGATTTGCCACAACCGTTGGGCCCCACCACGCCGACCAGTTGGCCGGGGAGCAGGAAGTTGGTGGGTTCAGCGAAGGACTTGAAGCCCGATAACTTGATGGAATTGAGGCGCACAGGCTTACAGGGGCAAAAACTTAGCCTTCAATGATACCGCGCCACCCCTTTTGACCCGCTTGGTTGGCACAGGCAGCGACCTTTGGGGAGAATCAGCGCAATGCGTTTTCGATCTTGACGGACAAGGCTGCCAGATTGGGCGGTTTGACCAGGTAACCGGAGACCCCCAGGGGGACAGCTTCGCCAACGGTAGCAGAACTGGAGTCTGCACTGAGAAAAATCACAGGGATATTGCTAATCTGGTTGTTAGGTAGCGAGCGCAACTGCCGGACGAACTCTATGCCACCCACTGGCTCCATGTGCACGTCGGTGATGATCAGGTCCGGCTTGAGCTTGATCACTTCCTTGAGTGCAGTGGCGCCATCTTCGAAGGCAAACAAATCCAGAATGCCCAACCTTCGCAGGCTGGTCAATATGAAGGTGCTCATGATCTTTTCGTCTTCGACCACTACCACACGCGCTCTCTTGATATCCATCGTTTCCTTTCAAGCCTTGCACTTATCGCGGCAGCGCGCTTCAGTCGGCGTTCAGGTAAGCGGAAACTTCCGCCAGCAGCACATCCAGCTCGGGACGCAATTCACCGTAAGCCGCTGCCACTGAAGCGCAGGACCCGTTCTTGCTCAGTAACTCGACCCGCGCCACATCAGAGCATAGGGCTTCGCCGCAAAAAATGGGCAAAAAACCCTTGAGCGGGTGCAGCAATCGATTTGCGGATAACAAATCTCCACTGGAAAGCAGGCTGGAAATCTGCGGTATATCGCGTTGCAGGGTCTCTTCCAGCATGGTCAGCATACCTTGCATAGTGACAACGTCACCGATTTGGGCGACTGCAAGTTCGGTATCCAGATAGATGGGTGGCGGGTCCTCGTGCAGAGAAGACATAGGCGGCTCCTGTTTTGCGAGGAGTGTATCGCCTGCTCGGGGATAATGACTCCCCATGAACCCGAATTTGTTGCAGTTGCAGGCCTACCCATTCGAGAGGCTGCGCAAGCTTTTTGCCTCCGTGACGCCCAACCCGGACTTTCGTCCCATCAGTCTGGGCATTGGGGAGCCCCGCCACCCCACCTCTGAACTGATTAAGCAAGCTTATGCCAAAGCGGTCATGGATCCGGACGGTGGCCTGTCGGCCTACCCAGCCACCACCGGTGATATCACGCTGCGGTCATCGATAGCCCGCTGGCTGCAGCGCCGCTATGCTTTGAATCTGGACGTTGCCACGCAAATACTGCCCATCAACGGTTCGCGTGAGGCGCTTTTTGCCTTTGCCCAAACCGTTGTTAATCCAGGCCAGAACCCATCCCTGGGCCAGGCTTTGGTGGTATGCCCCAATCCCTTCTACCAAATCTATGAAGGGGCGGCCTATTTATCCGGTGCACACCCCTATTTTGTGGCATCGGATCCTGAACGAAATTTTGCCCAGGATTGGGACAGTGTTCCTGCAGAGGTATGGGCCCGCACACAATTGCTGTTCGTTTGTTCGCCCGGCAACCCGGCCGGAGCCGTCATGCCTCTGTCGGAGTGGAAAAAGCTGTTTGAACTCAGCGACCGCTACGGCTTTGTCATCGCCTCTGACGAGTGCTACAGCGAAATCTACTTCCGCGACGAGCCACCTTTGGGTGGACTGGAAGCAGCCGCGCAATTGGGACGCTCGGACTTCAAGAACCTGATGGCTTTCACCAGCCTGTCCAAACGCAGCAATGTTCCGGGTATGCGCAGTGGCTTTTGCGCCGGAGATGCCAATCTGATCAAGCAGTTCTTGCTTTACCGCACCTACCACGGCAGTGCCATGAGCCTGGTGGTGCAGGCGGCCAGCGTTGCTGCCTGGGACGACGAACGGCACGTCGTGGAAAACCGTGCGAAGTACCGCGCCAAGTTTGCCCAGGTAACGCCCATGCTTTCGGCGGTGCTGGATGTCGCGTTGCCGGATGCAGGCTTTTACCTTTGGGCCAGGGTAGACGGAAGTGACACCGACTTCGCCCGAGACCTTCTGGCCCAATACAATGTGACCGTGTTGCCGGGCAGCTACCTGGCCCGGGAATCGCAAGGCTACAACCCTGGTGCCGGGCGAATTCGCATGGCGCTGGTGGCCGAGACCGAAGAATGTGTCGAAGCAGCCCGGCGAATTGTCCAGTTTGTGCAATCCCGAAAATAGTTTCCGGACAGACAAGCCCCCAGGGCTTCGTCTGCCAAAGCCCTCCACAGAAAGACCCTCATGAGCCAGCAACTTCAAAATATCCTCGATGCAGCGTGGGAAGACCGCGCCAACATCTCCGTGGCCTCTGCTTCTGTCGAAGTGCGCGATGCTGTAGAACATGTGCTTAACGAACTGGACGCCGGTCGGCTTCGGGTAGCAACCCGCGAGTCCGTGGGACAGTGGACAACCCACCAGTGGATCAAGAAGGCTGTGCTTTTGAGCTTTCGTCTGAAGGACAACGAAATCATTCAGGCAGGCGCCCTGGGCTTTTACGACAAGGTAGCCACCAAGTTTTCAGGCATGAGTGAAGCTGAACTCAAGGCGACCGGTGTACGCGTTGTGCCGCCCGCAGTTGCAAGGCGCGGCAGTTTCCAGGGCAAGGGAGTCATCCTGATGCCGTCTTACGTGAACATTGGCGCGTATGTGGATGAAGGCACCATGGTGGACACCTGGGCGACCGTGGGTTCCTGCGTACAAATCGGCAAGAACGTTCACCTCAGCGGCGGCGTGGGCATTGGCGGCGTGCTCGAACCCATGCAAGCAGGCCCCACCATCATTGAAGACAACTGCTTCATCGGCGCCCGCTCCGAAGTGGTTGAAGGCGTGATCATTGAAGAAAACTCGGTGATTTCCATGGGTGTGTACATTGGCCAAAGCACCAAAATTTATGACCGTGCAACCGGTTCGGTCACCTATGGACGCGTTCCAGCAGGATCCGTCGTGGTGTCCGGCAACCTTCCCAGTGCCGACGGGAAATACAGCCTGTATTGCGCCGTGATCGTCAAGCGCGTCGATGCCCAGACCCGAGCCAAGACATCACTCAACGATTTGCTGCGCGACTGAATTCCCTGAACTGGAGGTTCAAGATGGCCACGACCGAAAACACCGGAACCATGGAGCGCATCCTGCGCATCATGGGTGAGAAAAAAGCCTCGGACGTCTATCTCTCCGCCCATTCACCCGCGCTCATCCGGATCAACGGGCAATGTGTGCCTATCAACAACCAGGCCTTGCCCGCCAATGCACCGAAGAACCTGCTGGCAGAAATACTGCCCCCTGAGCGGATTGCCGAGCTCGAAGCCGAGGGTGAACTCAATATGGGTTTTCCGCTGGACGGCGTGGGACGCTTCCGGGTCAGCGCCATGCGCCAGCGGGGCACCTACGCCGCCGTCATTCGCTACATCAGTGTCGACGTGCCTACCCTTCAGACACTCGCGGTCCCCATGATGCTGGGAGACCTGATGCTGGAAAAGCGCGGCTTGCTACTCATGGTGGGATCCACAGGTGCGGGCAAAAGCACCACGCTGGCGTCCATGCTGGACCATCGCAATGAGCGCACCTCGGGCCACATCCTGACCATTGAAGACCCGATTGAATTTTTGTTCAAGAACAAAAAATCTGTCGTGAACCAAAGGGAGGTGGGATCCGACACTGCGTCACTGGAAATTGCACTCAAGAACGCTTTGCGCCAGGCGCCCGATGTCATCATGATTGGGGAAATTCGTGACCGCGAGACCATGTCTGCAGCCATAGCCTACTCCCAGTCGGGCCACTTGTGTCTTGCCACCATGCACGCCAACAACAGCTACCAGGCCCTCAACCGTATCCTGAGTTTTTATCCGGTGGAAGTGCGCCCCACCATGCTGGGCGACCTGTCCAGCGCCCTCAAAGCCGTCGTTTCCCAACGCCTGCTGCGCACCACTACCGGTGCCCGCACCCCGGCAGTGGAAGTGTTGCTCAACACCAAACTAGTAGCCGAAATGATTGAAAAAGGCGACTTCTCTGGCGTGAAAGAGGCGATGGAAAAGTCGATGGCCGAAGGTTCACAGTCGTTTGAGCACGACATTGCCCGACTGATCGTCGGCGGCCTGGTAGACCGCAAGGAAGGCCTGGCCCACGCCGATTCACCGACCAACCTGATGTGGCGGCTGCAAAACGACTTCACCAAAGCCGGCCCGAGCGTATCGGTGATGGATGACGACGAAGGCGCTTCGTTTACTGAAATCACGCTGGATGTGAAACATTGATGAATGAAACCCTGACCCTGACCGAGCAACTCCTCAAGTTGGAGTCGGTCACCCCCAACGACGGAACGTGCCAGAAACTGATAGCCCAGCGGCTTACCGCTTGCGGGTTTACCTGCGAAACGATGGTGAGCGGCCCCACCAGTTTCTCCGTCACCAATTTGTGGGCCCACCGTAAAACCTCGGGCACTGCCAAAACCCTGGTGTTTGCTGGCCATACCGACGTGGTACCTACAGGCCCGCTCTCCGAATGGACGACTCCGCCCTTCACCCCCAGCCACCGGGATGGCAAGTTGTATGGCCGGGGTGCGAGCGACATGAAAACTTCGCTGGCGGCCTTCGTGGTGGCCATTGAAGAGTTTCTGGCCGCTACACCCTCACCCCAGCTGAACATCGCCTTGCTGCTCACCAGCGACGAGGAAGGTCCCGGCGTGGATGGCACGGTCATCGTCTGCAATGCGCTCAAGGCACGGGGCGAAGTTCTGGACTACTGCATTGTGGGTGAGCCCACCTCTGTGCATCGCACCGGCGACATGATCAAGAATGGCCGCCGCGGCACCATGAGCGGTAAATTGACCGTCAAAGGTGTGCAGGGGCACATTGCCTACCCGCATATGGCCAAGAACCCCATTCACTTGGTGGCGCCTGCGCTGGCCGAACTGGTCGGAATTCAGTGGGATTGCGGTAACGACTTCTTTCCGCCCACCACTTGGCAGATCAGCAACATCCATGGCGGAACAGGTGCCAGCAACGTCATTCCCGGAACCGTGGTTGTGGATTTCAACTTCCGTTTTTCCACAGAGTCGACACCCCAATCCCTACAAGCAGGCCTGATTGGCGTGCTCAAAAAGCACGGTCTGGAATATGACCTGGCCTGGACCATTGGCGGCTTGCCCTTCCTCACCACGCCCGGGACGCTGGTCGATGCTGTGCGCGACGCAATCACTGCAGAAACGGGCTTGACCGCAGAACTTTCAACCACCGGCGGTACCAGCGACGGACGTTTCATTGCCCAAATTTGCCCCCAGGTCATTGAACTGGGACCACCCAATGCCAGCATCCACAAAATCAACGAGTACGTGAATGTGGCGGATATTGAGCCTCTCAAGAACATTTACCGGCGAACCCTGGAAATCCTGCACCATCAGGCCAGCGCATGACCCTGCTGGAATTGATCGAGTCCTGCGCTCAACAGCTCACCGACGCCCAGGTCGCTTTTGGTCACGGCACGACCAACGCCTTTGATGAAGCCGCCTGGCTGGTGTTGCACAGCTTGGGGATGCCCCTGGATACGCCGGTTCGTGGTCAGGATTCTGAAGAAAAAAGACCTGTAACGCCCGCAGAATCAGCGCAAGCAGCTACGCTTTTAGGAGCGCGCATTTCCTCCCGCAAACCCGCTGCCTACCTCACCCAGGAGGCCTGGCTACAAGGCGTTGCGTTTTTTGTGGACGAGCGGGTGATCGTTCCCAGGTCTTTGATTGCGGAGTTGCTGGCGGACGGTGGTATTGACTATTGGCTCACTGAATCCACCCGACGGGTACTGGATTTGTGCACCGGCAATGGCAGCCTGGCGGTAATCGCCGCCATGGTGTATCCGGACGTAGAGGTAGAAGGAGCCGACATCTCGATAGACGCTTTAGATGTGGCGGCTATCAACGTGGCAAAACACCAGCTCGGTGAACGTATTGCCCTGATGCACTCAGATGGTCTGGGTAACGTGCGTGAACCGTACGATCTGATTTTGTGCAACCCGCCGTATGTCAACGCCCAAAGCATGTCTAAGCTGCCTGCCGAATACCTTGCAGAGCCCGCCATTGCGCTGGACGGTAACCAGAGCGGCGGAAAAGACGGCATGGATTTCATCCGCAAGCTGCTGCGCGATGCCCCGCTGCACATGAACGCCAATGGGGTATTGGTACTGGAAATTGGCAACGAACGCACCCATTTTGAAGCTGCCTTTCCTTCGCTGGAAGTGGTCTGGCTGGAAACCAGTGCCGGGGAGGACCAGGTGTTGCTGGTTGTGCGTGAGGCTCTGTTAACGCTTTTGCATGCGCCGAAGTGAGATGGGCTGGATGAGTGACTTCGTTCGTGTCCCCCGCCCTTCGGGCTCCTCCTTTACCTCACTGCGCCACTCACCCAGCCCACCTCACTTCTCCGAGGGACGACTTACGCTGTTTTTCTGCAAGTGCACCACCAACCGCCGCAAGGCGGGAGGCTGGGGTACTGCGAAGCGCAGGTAAAGGATGATCCCGCACAGCGGGCGGGGGACACGGAGCTTCGCAGTACCCCAGCCTCCCGCCCCCCACTACCGACCGAACTGATTAACAAGCTATAGAACAAATGATTACCCTGAAAAACGTCACCCTACGCCGCAGCGCTAAGGTACTCCTGGAAGGCGCTTCCGTCACCCTCAACCCCGGCGAAAAGATCGGTTTGGTCGGGCGCAATGGGGCTGGTAAATCGTCGTTGTTTGCACTGCTCAACGGCAACCTGCACGAAGACGCTGGGGAATACTACATTCCGGCCCAGTGGCGCATGGGCCAGGTCGCGCAGGACATGCCCGAGACGGACCAAAGCGCTACCGACTTTGTGGTGGAAGGAGACACGGCCCTGAACGCGGCGCGCGAAGAAGTCACTGCTGCTGAGGCTACCGACGATTACGACCGCATGGCCCATGCCTATATGGCATTGCACGATGCTGGCGAGCACGACGCCCCGGCCCGGGCGCAAGCCTTGATATTGGGTCTGGGCTTCAAGACCAGTGAGCTCGAGAACCCGGTCAACAGTTTCTCAGGCGGCTGGCGCATGCGATTGCAACTGGCCCGCGCATTAATGTGCCCCAGCGACCTGCTGCTGCTTGACGAACCCACCAACCATCTGGACTTGGATGCCCTGGTGTGGCTGGAAGCGTGGCTCAAGAAATACGAAGGCACCATGGTGGTGATCAGCCATGACCGGGAGTTTCTGGATGCGGTCACCAATGTCACCCTGCACATCGACGCGGGCAAGTTGGTGCGCTACGGCGGTAACTACAGCAAGTTTGAGGACATGCGCGCCGAGCAGATGGAGTTGCAGCAGAACGCCTATTCCAAGCAGCAGGACAAGATTGCCCACCTGCAAAAGTTCATCGCCCGCTTCAAGGCCAAGGCCAGCAAGGCCAAACAGGCCCAAAGCCGAGTGAAGGCGCTGGACCGCATGGAAAAGATTGCGCCGCTGCTCTCCGAGGCGGACTTCAGCTTCGAGTTCAAGGAACCTGCCAATCTGCCCAACCCCATGCTATCTATGAGTGGCGTGAGCTTTGGCTACCCGCCGCCAGAAGACGCAGTGGCTGGTACACCGCCCACGGTGATCGTTCAGAACGTCAACAAATCGGTTTTGGCGGGCCAACGCATCGGCATTCTGGGTGCCAACGGACAGGGTAAGTCCACCTTGGTAAAGACAGTCGCTCGCGCCCTACAGCCTCTGGGTGGTGAAGTAACCGAGGGCAAGGGCCTGAACATTGGCTACTTTGCCCAGCAGGAGCTGGACGTGCTGCGCCCGGCAGATACGCCTTTGGAGCACATGATCCGGCTGGTCAAAGAGCTCACGGCGGCCGGAAAGATTGCGGGGCAGGCAACGCGCGAGCAGGATCTGCGCAGCTTTTTAGGCACTTTCAATTTCAGCGGCGACATGGTCAAGCAGGCCGTGGGCAGCATGAGCGGCGGCGAAAAAGCCCGACTGGTGCTGTGCATGATCGTCTGGCAGCGCCCCAACCTGCTGCTGCTCGACGAGCCCACCAACCATCTGGACCTCGCCACCCGCGAGGCACTGTCCATGGCGCTCAACGAATTTGAAGGTACCGTGATGCTGGTGAGCCACGACCGAGCGCTGTTGCGAGCCGTGTGTGATGAGTTCTGGATGGTGTCGCGCGGTGGCGTGGAGCCGTTTGATGGTGACCTGGATGATTACCAGCGCTACCTGCTGGATGAAGCCAAGCGCCAGCGTGAACTGGCCAAAGCCAGCACCAAGGCTGAAACGCCAGTGGCCGAGAAGAAACCGGCAGTTGCAGCAGCCGCTGGCGTGCAAAAAACAGGGGCAGCGCCAGAGCTGGTTCGCAAATGGAAAAAGGAATTGGGGCAGGTCGAAACACGCTTGAAGGCCCTGAATGACGAAGGCGCGGTACTGGAAGGAAAACTCTCCACAAACCCGCACCCTTCCGAAATTGCAGAGGCGTGCAAGCGGCTTAAGGCGGTCAACGAAGAACTCAAGACACTGGAAGACCAGTGGCTGGAATTGACCACGCTGCTGGAGGTCTGAACCATGACTGCTGCTTCGGGCCCTATCGTTGAAGCTGTGTTGTCGGCGGTGTCCCGCATACCCGACACCAGTCAGCACAGAGAGGTTTCGCCCCTGTTGGCGGCGCAGGCGCTCACCAGAGCGGCGGCAACCAAAGCCGCGCTGACCTCGGGGTCGCTGGCACTGGCACCGGGGCCCATTGGCCTGTTGACGCTGCTGCCCGACCTGATTGCCGTCTGGAAAATTCAGTCCCAACTGGTATCGGACATTGCTGCGGTGTACGGACGAAAGGCTGAGCTCACCCGCGAACACATGCTGTACTGCCTTTTCAAACACACGGCAAGCCAGGCTCTGCGGGACCTGATGGTGCGTGCGGGGGAGCGCTATGTGTTCAAACGCGCCTCCCTGGCTGCACTGGAAAAGATTGCAAAGAAGATCGGCCTGGTTACCACCAAAAAGCTGATGGGTTCAGCAGGTTCCCGTTTTCTGCCCTTGGTTGGAGCGGTCGGGGTTGGTGCTTATGCGTATTACGACACGGTCAAAGTAGCCGCCACAGCGATCGCGCTGTTTGAAAAAGACCTCAGTCCCTGAGTAATCCAGTCGGGATTCAATTTCCCCCAAACGGGGGATAGCACTTTTTTCTGCGCGTCCTACACTGACATTTCCAAATACAAACAGGGAGTGATCATGGGTATGGCAGCATTTGACTCGGGCGGATGGCGCAAGATTTGTCAGCGCACAGCTGTGCAGTGTGACAACAGTGCTATGACGCCCATGCATTACACGTTTTTGTACGGGCAACAGATTGATGACGCCCTGGGAGCCATTGAATCTCAGTTTGCGTTCGAGGCCATTGAAGTTGCGCGCGAATTTGGCTACGACACACCCACCGAACGGCATGAGTTGCGCACCTGGGTTACGCAGAGGGCACGGGAAGCTGCTACCGCCGTCGGTTGCAGATGAAAGTTCTATTCCTGTGAGGCTCGGCCGGACGCTGAACCGGCCAGCTTTCCGAATACCACCAGTGCGCAGGCCCACTGCGCAAAGTACATGGCGCTTCCCACGCGGTGCCACAACGCCAAGTTGTCGCGCGCCACAATTCTGGGAGCCACCGCAATCTCAACCAACAAAGCCAACAGCAGCCCGGACACTACAAAAAGTGTAGCTGCTTGTGCAGTAAGGGCGGGCGTTAGAGGTCGATTCGACCTGAAGGCGGCCAGCAGGCCCACGGCGCACACGGCCGAAATACCAGTTTGCACGCCAAATAACTTGGCTGCCATGGTTCCGGCCATGGCTGGGGTCGACAAGTGGACAAACAACATGGGCACCACAAACAAACCCAAGGTGCTAAGGCTGCCCACCCAGACAGCCGCCAACCACAGGGGCAAGGTGCGCATGAAAGGATCTGTTAAATGTAGGAGACGGCAACCACCTCATAGGCTCGCTCGCCGCCCGGGGCCAGCACCACGGCTGTGTCACCTGCTTCTTTGCCAATGAGCGCGCGCGCAATAGGTGAGCTGATATTGATCAGTCCCTGCTTGAGATCGGCTTCATCTTCGCCCACGATCTGGTACTTGACCAGGTCGCCGGATTCTTCGTCCTCCAGTTCCACGGTGGAGCCAAACACCACCCTGCCCTCTGCTTGAATGGACGACGGGTCGATGACCTGGGCAATGGACAGCTTGCCTTCGATTTCCTGGATTCGCCCTTCAATAAAGCCCTGGCGCTCTTTAGCGGCATCGTAGTCTGCGTTCTCGCTCAAATCGCCTTGGGCACGCGCCTCTGCAATCGCCTGGATAACCGACGGACGCTCGACTGTCTTGAGCTTGTGCAGTTCGGCCTTGAGCATTTCAGCGCCGCGTTTGGTAATAGGAAAAGTTGCCATGGTCTCTATTGGTTTTTGGAGAGCTGAAAGTACAAGGACAGTGCTGCACTTGCGCGCAGCACTGTCCTTCGTTGCAGGGAGCGATTATGCCAAGTTATGCCAGCAGTTGGTCGTGCATTTCCTGAACAGAGATAACGTCGAGTTGGTCGATGTACTTCATGCCCTCGACTGCTGCTTCTGCTCCAGCGATCGTGGTGTAAGTCGTCACCCGGGCCAACAATGCTGAAGTGCGAATCTGACGGGAATCCGCGATGGCATTGCGGCGCTCTTCCACCGTGTTGATCACCAGGGCAATGTCACCATTTTTGATCATGTCCACAATGTGGGGACGGCCCTCGGCCACCTTGTTCACGATGCCACAAGTGACGCCCGCAGCTTGAATCAACGATGCCGTACCTTTGGTTGCGACGATCTGGAAACCCTGTGCAGCCAGGCCTCGCGCCACTTCCACGGCACGCGCTTTGTCGCTCTGCTTAACCGAAATGAAGGCCTTCCCCGACCTTGGCATTTTGGTACCGGCACCGAGCTGGCTCTTTACGAACGCTTCCCCAAAGGTTTTACCCACGCCCATAACCTCTCCGGTGGATTTCATCTCCGGACCAAGAATGGTGTCCACGCCAGGAAACTTCACGAACGGGAAAACCGCTTCCTTCACACTGAAGTACGGCGGCGTGACTTCGTGCTGAACGCCTTGACTGGCCAGCGTCTGCCCGACCATGCAACGGGCCGCCACCTTGGCCAACTGGATGCCAGTCGCCTTGGAAACAAAAGGAACGGTCCGGCTGGCGCGGGGATTGACTTCCAGCACGTAGATGATGTCCTTGCCGTCCACGTTTTGAATGGCAAACTGCACATTCATCAGGCCCACCACATTCAACGAAGCGGCCATGGCCGTCGTCTGGCGCTTGATTTCTACCACGGTGCCTGCGCTCAGGCTGTAGGGGGGCAAGGAGCAAGCCGAGTCACCGCTGTGCACTCCAGCCTGTTCGATGTGCTCCATCACGCCGCCAATAAAGGTCTTCCCGTCGGAATCGCGGATGCAGTCCACATCGCACTCGATAGCGTCGTTCAAAAAGCGGTCCAGCAACACCGGGGAATCGTTGCTCACCTTGACGGCTTCGCGCATGTAACGCTCGAGATCGCGCTGCTCGTGCACGATTTCCATTGCGCGGCCACCCAGCACGTAGCTGGGGCGAACCACCAGCGGATAACCCAGCGCGGCGGCTTTCTCCAACGCTTCGGGTTCAGTACGCGCGGTGGCGTTCGGCGGCTGGCGCAGTTTCAGTTCATGCAGCAACTTCTGGAAACGTTCACGGTCTTCGGCCGCGTCGATCATGTCCGGGCTGGTACCAATGATGGGCACACCGTTGGCTTCGAGATCAAGAGCCAACTTCAAAGGTGTCTGGCCGCCGTACTGCACGATCACGCCAACCGGTTTTTCCTTGTCCACGATCTCCAGTACGTCTTCAAGCGTGAGCGGCTCAAAGTACAGGCGGTCGGAGGTGTCGTAGTCGGTGGACACGGTCTCAGGGTTGCAATTGACCATGATGGTCTCGTAACCGTCTTCGCGCATGGCCAATGCCGCGTGCACACAGCAGTAGTCAAACTCGATACCCTGGCCAATGCGGTTCGGTCCGCCACCGAGCACCATGATTTTTTTGTTGTTGGTGGGGTCTGCTTCACACTCCGAGCCTTCAGCTTCATAGGTGGAGTACAGGTACGCGGTATTGGTGGCAAATTCGGCCGCACACGTGTCTACGCGTTTGTACACCGGGCGCACACCCAATGCGCGGCGCTTCTCGCGCACCGCTTTGTCCGTCGTCTTGAACTGACGCGCCAGTCGGCGGTCGGAGAAGCCTTTTTGCTTCAAACTACGCAAGGTAACTGCATCAATCTTGTCCAGAGTGCTGCCACTGGCAGGCTGCGGCAGACGTTCAATTTCAAGCTCAATCTTCACGATCTGCTCAATCTGAACCAGGAACCAGGGGTCGATCTTGGTCAGGGCAAACACTTCGTCCACGCTCATGCCCTGGGCGAAGGCGTCGCCCACGTACCAGATGCGCTCGGGGCCTGGCTCGCCCAGCTCTTTTTCCAGCACTTCGCGGTCTTGCGTCTTCTCGTTCATGCCGTCCACGCCGACTTCCAGGCCGCGCAGGGCCTTCTGGAACGACTCCTGGAAGGTGCGGCCCATAGCCATCACCTCACCCACCGATTTCATCTGGGTGGTCAGGCGACTGTCGGCGGCGGGGAACTTCTCGAATGCGAAACGCGGAATTTTGGTGACCACGTAGTCAATGCTGGGCTCAAACGACGCAGGGGTTGCACCGCCGGTAATGTCGTTGCGCAACTCATCCAGCGTAAAGCCTACGGCCAATTTGGCGGCAACCTTGGCAATCGGGAAGCCAGTCGCCTTGGAGGCCAGTGCGGAAGAACGCGATACGCGCGGGTTCATCTCGATCACCACCATGCGGCCGTCTTCGGGGTTGATGGAGAACTGCACGTTTGAGCCACCCGTGTCCACGCCAATTTCACGTAACACAGCCAGGGACGCATTGCGCAGGATCTGGTATTCCTTGTCAGTTAGCGTCTGCGCGGGTGCCACGGTAATGGAGTCACCGGTGTGCACGCCCATAGGGTCCAGATTCTCGATGGAGCAGACGATGATGCAGTTATCGGCGGTATCACGCACCACTTCCATCTCGTACTCTTTCCAGCCCAAAAGCGACTCTTCAATCAGCAACTCGTTGGTGGGCGAGGCCTCCAGGCCGCGCTTGCAGATGGTCTCAAATTCTTCAGGGTTGTAGGCTATACCGCCGCCGGTGCCGCCTAGCGTGAAACTGGGACGAATCACCGTGGGAAATCCCAGTGTCTTTTGGACGGCCCAGGCTTCATCCATGCTGTGGGCAATGCCCGAACGGGCAGAACCCAGACCGATCTTGGTCATGGCGTCCTTGAACTTGAGACGGTCCTCAGCCTTGTCGATGGCTTCGGGCTTGGCGCCAATCAGTTCCACCTTGTATTTTTCAAGCACGCCGTTGTGCCACAGGTCGAGGGCGCAGTTCAGCGCAGTCTGACCACCCATCGTGGGCAGAATCGCATCCGGACGTTCCTTGGCAATGATCTTCTCAACGGTCTGCCAGGTGATGGGCTCGATGTATGTGACATCTGCCGTAGCGGGGTCGGTCATGATCGTGGCAGGGTTGCTGTTGATCAGAATAACCCGGTAACCTTCTTCTCGCAGTGCCTTGCAGGCTTGAACGCCGGAGTAATCAAACTCGCAGGCCTGCCCAATGATGATGGGGCCGGCGCCAATGATAAGAATGCTATTTAAGTCGGTACGTTTTGGCATTTAGAAACTCGTGCTTTTAAGGCTCTTTACTATTCAATGAATTCAGACTTGTTCAGTTCAGGCTCGCAGTGGCCAGCTTGGCCCCAAACCACATAAACAGACCGCCCACAGCGCTCGACAGACTGGCCGACAGACGCTTGCGCCGGCTAAATCCTTGCGCCAGCCGGGCTCCCGCAAAAATCAGGGCGGACAAATAGACGGCACTCAAGCCCATGATGATGCTTCCCAGAATCAGGAAGGGAACGGCGGGCGTAGCGTAGGCGGGGTCAATGAACTGCACAAAGAACGACAGCAAAAACAAAATCGCCTTCGGGTTCAAAAGACTGATGACGAGCGCGCGCTTGAACGGTTGCTGCATATGGGTAACCATTTGCGAAACTGCGGCATCCGTGTCCGGCTCAACCGTTTTGGACGAGCGCCACTTGGCGATCGCGCCGCGAACCAGGTTGATGCCTACCCACGTCAGGTAGGCAGCCCCCACATACTTCACCACCATGAACAGCGCAGGGTAAGTACGCAGCAGGCCAGCGGCACCCAAGGCAGTGAGTGTCAGCAAAATGGTGTCCCCTACAAACACGCCAAACGCGCCTTGGTAGCCAGCGCGCACACCGCGCGAGGTCGCTACCGACAGCACGTACAGCGAGTTCGGACCGGGCAGCAAAATAATGCCGATCGCACCGATCAGGTAAGTCCAGATGTCAGTGACGCCGTAAAAGCTCATGCACGCTTTTCCATCAATCCTATGAAGCGGTCGAACAGGTAACCGATGTCATGCGGGCCTGGCGAGGCTTCCGGGTGTCCCTGGAAGCAGAACGCGGGCTTGTCGGTGCGCTCCAACCCTTGCAGCGTGTTGTCAAACAGGCTGATGTGCGTGGGGCGCAAGTTGGCTGGCAAGGTACGCTCGTCCACCGCAAAGCCATGGTTCTGGCTGGTGATGGACACACGGCCGCTGTCGAGATCTTTCACCGGGTGGTTGGCACCATGGTGGCCGAACTTCATCTTGAAGGTCTTGGCGCCCGAGGCAAGAGCCATGATCTGGTGGCCCAGGCAAATACCGAAGGTTGGAATGCCGGTTTCAATCAGTTCCTTGGCCGCCGCAATGGCATAGTCACATGGCTGGGGATCGCCAGGGCCATTGGAAAGGAAAATGCCACTGGGCTCGTACCTGAGCACCTCAGAGGCAGGGGTTTGCGCTGGCACTACAGTGACCTTGCAGCCACGCTCGGCCAGCATACGCAGGATGTTCTTCTTGACCCCAAAGTCGTAAGCCACGACATGGAACCTGGGTTCGGTTTGTGCGCCGTAGCCCTCGCCCAAAGTCCACTCAGACTCGGTCCAGCCATAGCTGCTGGCACTCGTCACCACTTTGGCCAAGTCCAATCCGGACATACTGGGTGCACATTTGGCGGCGGCTACGGCCTTTTCGATAGCTTCTTTGGTAACTGCTTCACCAGCGGCCAGCGCCAGAATGCAGCCGTTTTGCGCGCCTTGGGTGCGCAGTTGGCGGGTCAACTGGCGGGTGTCAATATTGGCAATAGCTACCGTTCCTTCGGTCACCAGATACTGTGACAGCGTCTGTGTGGAGCGAAAGTTGGAGGCCAGCAGTGGCAAATCCTTAATGATCAGACCCGCTGCCTGGACCTTGTCCGACTCGACGTCTTCCGGGTTGATGCCGTAGCTGCCAATATGAGGGTAGGTCAACGTGACGATCTGCTGGCAATAACTGGGATCGGTGAGGATCTCCTGGTAGCCGGTCATGGACGTGTTGAACACGACTTCGCCGACGGTGGAGCCAATGGCTCCAATGGAATTGCCAATGTAGACCGTGCCGTCTGCGAGCGCCAGAATGGCGGGTGGGGTAGTTCCCTTAAGAGACAAAAGCACTGGTTTCTCCGAATGGGTTACGGTTACGCCCAAACGCGCTCAAGAATCGCTCTTGGCGGATGCTTCTGTGAGGGGAGATTGCTTGAAATACGCTTGGGACAGCTGTTTTCTGGAAAGCCTCCCATTATAGCCGAGGACCTAAGCTTTAACCTCCCCCTCGACTTCGCCAGGGACCACTGTTTGCCAGGCGTTTTCGGGCTTCCAGATCGCAACCCAATTTGGAATTTGCTCCCCAGGCATGGGCCTGGCAATGCCATACCCCTGTGCCAAATAGCAGCCCAATTGCAGCAGGGCCAGGCCATGGGCATTGGTTTCCACGCCCTCTGCAATCACGTTGCGCCTGAAAGCAGCCGCCAGCCCCACGATGCCCTTGAGAATGGCCAAATCGTCAGCGTCGTCGAGCATGTCCCGCACAAAACTTTGGTCAATTTTGAGCGTCTTCACCGGCAAACGTTTAAGGTAAGTCAGTGAGGAATATCCAGTACCAAAATCATCCAGTGCAAAGTGGACCCCCATGGATGCGCACTGGGCAATGACACTGGAGATACCAGATATGTCCTCCAACGCACTGGTTTCAAGCACTTCCAGTTCCAGCATGTGCGGTGAAACGTCTGCAAACTGACCCAGCAACTCAGCCAGGCGCTGCACAAACTCCGGCTGCTGGAGTTGCATCGCTCCCATATTGACGCTCACTGGCATCTCGAGCCCGACGGTTTTCCACTGACGAATCTGCTGCAAGGCGGATCGAATAACCCACTCACCAACGTCCACGGAAAGTGGATGATTTTCCAGATCCGGCAAAAACGCGGAGGGCGGCAATAAACCGCGCTGAGGATGCTGCCAACGAATCAAGGCCTCGACGCCTATCACAAGCCCTGTGTACATATTGACTTTGGGCTGGTAGTGGAGCTCAAACTCCTGGTCGATCAGCGCCTGTTGCAGGCGTTCGATGTTCTCATGATGCCCACGCACACTGCGGTCGTGCTCGGCATCAAACACGTGATAACGGTTCTTTCCAGAGACTTTGGCCTGGTACATGGCCTGATCGGCCTGTCGCTGCAATTGGTCTGCGTCTATGGAATCTGCTTGGGGGTAGAAAGTAACCCCCAGACTGGCCGAAACCTGCACCACCTGCCCGTCCAGATTGAATGGCTGTGACGTGGCCGAAAGCAGCCGCTTGAGCAGGGGGACGCAAGATGACACATCCGGCAAGTCTGCCAATACTGCGACGAACTCGTCTCCGCCAATGCGCGCCAGGGTATCGCCCTCACGCAGGGTGGCCTTCATGTGCCTGGCTGCACCGGCAAGGACCTGATCACCTGCATCGTGCCCCAGTGTGTCATTGATATGTTTGAAGCCATCCAGGTCCAGGTACACCACGGCAAGTAGCTGATTGCGTCTCTGCACCGTAAGCATGGCCTGTTGCAGACGGTCGGCAAGCAACACACGATTGGGCAGACCGGTGAGCGGGTCGAAGTGGGCCATGCGCTCCATCTCCTGCTGGTGCTCTTTCTGCGCAGTGATATCCGAAAACAAGGACACGTAATGCCGTGGTTCACCACGCTCATTTCGTACCAGACTGACCGTCTGAAGCTCTGCATACAGCTGGCCGTCCTTGCGCCGATTCCAGATCTCACCCACCCAGTGGCCCTGCTCCCGCACGTCTTTCCACATATCGGTGTAAAAGTCCAGGGAATGGCGCCCAGATTTGAGGATTCGTGGATTGGCGCCAATCACTTCCTCCCTGGAAAATCCGGTAATCCGGCTGAAGGCATCGTTGACTGTAACGATCGTTCCATCGAGCTCAGTGATCATGATTCCTTCACGGGCGAAGGTGAACACACTGGCTGCCAGCAGGATTTTTTGTTCAGCAGATTTGCGCTCGCTGATGTCGGTCACCACCGATATGAGGTAACCCGCATTGGGGTCGTCTTCCTGCACCACCTGCTCAGCCACGCTGACCCACACCAGCGATTGGTTCGAGCGCACATAAGGTTGCTCAACCGCATAGTTTTGAAGCTTGGCAGACTGCAGATCCTGAGACCTCTGAAGGTCCCCACCAGTTTTCGGTGGCAGGATTTGGGCCAGGGTTACCTGTCCGGAAATCAGCATCTCACGGGAATAACCCAGCAAGTCGCAGTATTGCTGGTTGACTTGCAGGAAACGGCCATCGAGCGACAACTGCGCCATGCCAACCGCTGCGTTTTCGAAAACCGCCCGGAACAGTGCCTCGCGCTGGGAAAGGGCCTGGTTTTTCTCCTGAAGGTCGGCATGGTACCGGTCGAACAGGCTGGCCAACCAGCGTGCAAACCAGAGTGAGGCCAAAGAACCGATGGCCAGTGCCAACGCAAGCGCGACGATCCAGCTGCGCCAACTCGATTCGCCCAGGATGGCTTGGTGCACACGTTCCTGTTGCAACGCCGCACCCATATCATCATCAGCGACGCTGGCCACGACCACCCAACCCCAGGGCTCAAACAAGGTCACCAGCGCCGTTTTTTCCAACGCACTGGAAGCATTGGAGGCCCTCCAGAGATACTTCACTTCCCCTCCGCCTGAAAGCGCTTTGGTGTACAAGGCCTCCACGGCTGCGCGTGGTTCAGACGGCATGTCCTTGAAATGAAGGCCCTCTACCCCTGAATTGGAGGGCGACATGATGGAATGCCCGGTCTTGCCAATGAGGCCGATGGTGCCACTGGCGCCAAACCGGATTCCGCGCAAGCGGGCAATGGCCTCCTTTTGCTGTCGCTCCTCCCAGACTTCCACATATTCGCCAGTGCCAATCAGCCAGTCAAATGGCGCGAAATGACGCACATAGGCCAGTTTGTCCGACATGACCTTGTTGTTGCCAGGAGAGTACCAGCGGTATTCAGAGAAACCCTCGCCTGGGGGCTTGGTGGCGGCCTCAATCAGCCCCCGCATGATGAAGTGCCCCCTGTCATCCCGGTTGTCCAGAATGGTTTTGCCTTCCAGTTGCGGCGCAGTGGGCAGCAAAATGAACTGGCCCTGCATGCTATCGATGAAGAAGTAGCCACGACCGTCAAAAAAGCGCATCGGACGAAGGGCTTCAATGATGAGTTTTTTCACCTCTGCGGGACTACGACGGGGCGACTCCCGGTCGTAAATGCTTTGTGCCATCTGCATGACTGCGTCGACTTGCTCGCGCAAACTCTGACGCAGAACCGCATCGGTGCGCTTGCGGGTGAATTCAAGATATCCCACCGCCGAATCCAGCTCCGCCTGGAGATGCGACTTCTGCTGATCGACCACCGACTTCTCGAGCCTGGCCAGCGATTCGCGGTGCTCGATCTGGCTGCGCCAGACAAAAAAAGCACCCAGGACCAGCGTGAGTACCACCACCAGCAGCAAGGTGCCAATCATGTGCAGCCGCGACAAACGGCGGCCGTCCTGCACTGTGGCGTCAGGGATGGCGAATCTATTCATTTAAGTGGATTGTTGGGCCATTGGGGTGTTGCTGGCAACAAAAGATTGTTGCCCCCTTCCCTTCTTAAGCCCCAACAGAACTTGCGTGAAGGCAAATGGCCGCGGCCGCAGCCACATTCAGCGACTCTTCGCCTCCCGGCTGGCCAATGCGCGCGAAGAAATTCGCCTTGGCCATCAGCTCGGCGCATACGCCTTGCCCTTCGTGCCCCATAGCCCAGGCGCAGGGGTTGGGTAGTTTCAGGTTTTGGAGCAGTTCACCTTGATGGGAACTGGTCACCACGACCGGCACCTTCAACGCGTCTAGCACTTCTGGCGACAAACCTTCTATCAAGGTCAGACCAAAGTGCGCACCCATTCCTGCGCGTAACACCTTGGGACTCCAAAGCGCCGCTGTTCCCTTGAGTGCGACAACTTGGCGAAACCCAAACGCGCCCGCACTGCGCAAAATGGAGCCCACATTTCCTGCATCCTGCACACGATCAAGAATAACCGTGGCAACGCCCGGCTGAATTGCTGCTTCGGTGGGCAAATCAATCAGAAATCCCACATGGCCGGGGGACTCCAAACCACTGATTTCACTGAAATAGACACTAGAAATCACTACATTTTTTATAGCTGCCCGCGCATACTCTACGGGCGCTACAGGCCAAAAAGCCTCTGAATAAACGGCTACAGCCGGCAACAGACCTCGCTGCAAGGCGGCACTGCACAAATGCTCCCCCTCTACCCAGAATTGCCCCTCTTTCCGGTATGCGGTGTTTTCGCTACCAAGCCTTCGCAGGACTTTGAGTAGTGCGTTATCGCGCGAAGTCAGGAAGATCGGTTCAACCATGGTGGATACGGAGCCGAACAGTCAAGACAACACCTGCGCCACCGGCGCAAAGGTTTTTCGATGCTGGGGGCAGGCGCCATGCTCCCTCAAGGCCGCCAGGTGCGCCGCCGTTCCATATCCTTTGTGCCCTGCGAAACCGTACTGCGGATAACGCGCATCGAGTTCAGCGCACCAACGATCGCGTGTCACTTTGGCCAAAATCGAGGCCGCGGAGATGGCCGGCACTGTGGCATCACCCTTGACGATAGCCTCTGCCAGAACGTCGAGAACAGGAAGACAGTTGCCATCTACCAGCACTTTGGCAGGCTTGAGCCGCAAACCCTCCACAGCCCTGCGCATGGCCAGCATGGTGGCCTGCAGAATGTTGATTTGGTCAATTTCTTCGACACTGGCCTGGGCCACCGAGCAACACAGGGCCTTGGCACGAATTTCGTCGTAAAGCCTGTCGCGGCGCAATGCGGTCAATTTCTTGGAGTCATTCAGCCCTTGAATCGGGTTGCGGTCGTCAAGAATGACAGCTGCTGCAACCACAGGTCCCGCCAATGGCCCCCTGCCCGCCTCATCCACGCCGGCAACCAGGCCCAGGAACTCCCACTCGAAGGCAGCCTGCTGGGCAGACAGTAAATTAGGTTTGGAGGACTTTTTGGATCGCATCGGCAGCTATTGTCGCGGTGTCTCGCTGCAACTCCCGGTGCAGGTTCTCAAATTTTTGCGTTAGTGCTTCTAGTTTCCCGGAGCCATTGGTTCGGGCATCCAGCCAATCCAGTGTTGAGTGGGCCAAAGCCTGCGCTGTGGCGGCATCCTGAATGAATTCGGGCACCACAAAGTCAGAACACAAAATGTTGGGTAGACCCACCCAGGGCTGCAACTGTTTGCCACGCATCAAACGCCAGGACAACCAGCCCATGTTGTAGGCAATGACCATAGGTCGCTTGAACAAGGCAGCCTCCAGCGTCGCTGTGCCACTGGCAATCAGGGTCACATCGCATGCGGCAAGTACGGTGTGCGACTGCCCCGCCACGATCTGTATCAGGTGCTGCATTCCGCTTTGAATAGCCAATGCCTGCAGTCGCTCTTGCAAACCAGGCGCCGCTGGAACTATGAATTTAATAGCGGCATCTGCAGCATGCATATGCGCTGCAGCCTGAAAGAACCGCATCGCCAGATGCTCCACTTCGCCTCGACGACTGCCCGGCAACAACGCTACTACGGTATCGCTTGCGGTCAGGCCCAATGCCATTCGCGCAGCACCTCGATCGGGCACCATGGGAATCAGGTTGGCTATAGGATGCCCCACGTAGGTGGCCGCGATGCCATGGCTGGCCAGCAACTGGGGCTCAAATGGAAAAATGCAAAGCACATGGTCTACGCTTCGGCGTATCTTCTCTACACGCTCGGCGCGCCACGCCCAAATGGAGGGACAGACAAAATGTACCGTCTTGATGCCTGCGGCCTTGAGATCAGCCTCCAGGTCCAGATTGAAATCAGGTGCATCCACACCCACAAAGACGTCTGGTCGCTGGTCCAGCAGTTTTGCACGCAACTGCTTACGAATGCCTACGATCTCGCGGTAGCGCCGCAGCAGTTCCCAACTGAAACCGTGGACAGACAATTTGTGATGCGGCCACCATGCCAAGAACCCGTGCTGCGCCATCTGAGGCCCGCCGATACCATGCGAATCAAGATCCGGCCAGCGCTTTTTCATTCCACCCAAAAGCAGGCCTGCGAGCAGGTCACCCGACGTTTCGCCAGCGACCATGGCAATCCGCGGGGCCACGCTCACGTCTTGGGACATGGGAAGCTAACGAACAATTCCACGCTGTGCAGTGGTTTGCTCCAGAAATGAGAGCATCATGGTCACATCTGGCTCGGACTCCGGCTGCGTTTTAGCCAGTTCAGCAATACGCCCCTTGGCATGCTCTAGCGTCAAACCTTCGCGGTAAAGCAGCTTGTGAATGGTCTTGACCCCTGAAATGCGCTCCGGCGTCCAGCCTCGGCGACGTAAACCTTCAAAGTTCATGGACCGCGCTGAAGCGGGTTGGCCCTGACACATCACAAAGGGCGGTAAATCAGCGACTAGCATCGAGCACAAGGCTGTCATGCAGTGAGCTCCGACGTGCACGAACTGATGCACGACCGTGAAGCCCCCCAAAATGGCCCAATCGCCGATATGTACATGACCGGCCAACTGTGCGTTGTTGGCAAATATGGTGTGGTTGCCCACCTTGCAATCGTGCGCAAGATGCACATAGGCCATGATCCAGTTGTCATTTCCGAGTTGAGTCACTCCACCATCGCCGGGCGAACCGATGTTGAAAGTACAAAATTCCCGTATGGTGTTGCGGTCTCCAATGACCAGCTCGCAAGGCTCGCCCGCATATTTTTTGTCCTGCGGAATAGCACCCAGGGAGTTGAACTGGAAAATTCGGTTGTCTCGGCCTATGGTGGTGTGGCCTTCAATGACGCAGTGGGGTCCCACTGTGGTACCGGCAGCAATACGCACATGCGGCCCGATGACGGTGTAGGGACCAACGGTCACCGAATCATCCAACTGCGCTGCCGGGTCGACAATGGCTGTAGGGTGGATAGCGCTCACAGTTCTGTGGCCTTTCAAGCAACCGTGCGCATGGTGCACATCAATTCGGCTTCGCAAACCACATTGCCATCAACCCGGGCGACACCCTTGAACTTGAAAATGCCTGACTTCACACGTTCAAGGGTCACATCCATGATCAACTGGTCCCCTGGTTCAACCGGCCGCTTGAAGCGCGCTGAGTCGATACCGGCAAAGTAATACACAGTGTTCTCGTCCGGGCGCTTGCCCATGTTGTCGAATGCCAATAGCGCAGCGGCCTGAGCCATGGCCTCAAGCATCAGCACCCCGGGCATCACTGGACGGTTGGGGAAGTGGCCACCAAAAAATGGCTCGTTGATCGTCACGTTTTTGATTGCCTGAATGGACTTGCCTTTTTCGAACGCCAGTACCCTGTCCACCAAAATAAAGGGGTAGCGATGGGGCAAAAGTTTCAGAATTTCGTGGATATCCATCATGGTTTGCTCTTTTCTTTTTCCAGAATCTTGATGCGTTCGCGCAGTTTATGAAGTTGCTTGAGAGTCGCCGCGTTACGTTCCCAGACCGCGTTTTCATCGATAGGGAACATCCCGGTGTAGTGTCCTGGCTTGGTAATGGTTCTGCTCACTACGCTGGCGGCGGAAACATGCACCCCTTCACCCACCTTCAGGTGACCAAGAATGATGGCACCTCCGCCCACAGTGCAGTTGGGGCCAATGGTGGCACTGCCGGCTACGCCAGCGCACCCTGCCATGGCAGTGTTTCTTCCAATGTGCACGTTGTGCCCGATTTGAATGAGGTTGTCGAGTTTGACACCATCCTCTATCACGGTATCTTGCAAAGCTCCCCGGTCAATGCAGGTGTTGGCGCCTATTTCGACGTCGTTACCTATTCTGACTGCACCGAGTTGCTCAATTTTTTCCCAGCGCTCCCCATCGGGGGCAAAACCAAAACCGTCCGCCCCGACGACTACGCCAGAGTGCAAGATGCAGCGCTCACCCACCATGCAGCGCTCACCAATGGTAACCTGGGCTCGCAAAATGGTCTCGGCGCCAATGCGCGCGCCCCGCTCAACGACACACAGGGCTCCGACCGACGCAGAGGGGTGTACCCAAGCCGTAGGGTGAATAACCGCACTGGCATGTACACCAGTCTGCACAGCATCTTCACCCAAACGCTTCCACAACTGCGTTAGCTTGGCAAAGTAAAGATAGGGGTTTTCAGTCGCAATATACGGACCGCGGAGCCTGGCCACTTCTCGCATTTCCATGCCCACAATGACACAGGCTGCCCGACAGGATTGCAATTGGGACTGGTATCTGGGGTTACTGAGAAAGCTGAGGTCACTTGGGCCAGCAGTCTCCAGCGTAGTGATACCGCCAATTTCGGTGCTGCCAGAACCCCACAACTCCCCACCCAATGTCTGGACTATCGCATCCAAGGAGAGTTTCATACCCGTTTCCTGACGAGACCGAAACTTACTTGGAGCCAGCGTTCAGTATCTTCAGAACCTTGTCTGTTATGTCAATCTTGGGGTTGATGTACACCGCTTCTTGAACGACCAGATCGTATTTTTCTGTATCGGCCAACTGTTTGATCGCTTTGGTAGCCTTGTCAAGAACCTGTTGCAACTCTTCGTTACGTCGACCGTTCAGGTCTTCCTGAAATTCTCGCTGCCTGCGCTGGAAGTCGCGGTTGAGATCAGCAAACTCTTTTTGACGGGAAGTACGCTGACTTTCGGTCAGTGTGGGGGCATCCCGATCAAATTTTTCACCAAAAGACTTGAGAGAGGCTTGCGAATCCGTCAAGTCTTTTTGACGTTTGGAAAACTCCTGCTCCAGTTTGGTTTGCGCTGCCTTGGCGGGACTGGACTCGGAAGTAATGCGCTGCGTGTTCACATAACCAATTTTTGAATCCTGCGCAACAGCGCCCAGTGAACATGCTGCTAGCAGCACGGCTACGGTCAAACGTGTATTCAAGGTCTTCATTAGAAAGTGGTTCCGATTTGAAATTGCATGCTCTGAATTTTATCGCTATCGAATTTACTGAGTGGTCGGGCAAAAGCAAGCCGCAGAGGCCCGACCGGAGAAATCCAACTGATACCTATGCCAATAGAGGACCGGAAATCACCTACCCGAATGCTTTCATTCGCATCAAAAATGCCACCTGTGTCCAGAAATCCGTACATGCGCAGTGTCCGGTCATTGCCGCCACCAGGCAAAGGAGACAGCAACTCCATATTCAGGTTGATCTTTTTGGCGCCGCCCGTAGTCACAACTCCGGTATCCCTTTGGGAGCCTGTAGTCAAACTTCCTTGTTCAAATCCACGGATAGAACCCAAGCCACCCGAGTAGTAGTTCTTGAAAATGGGGAACGCCTGATTGGAGGTGCCAGCACCGAGTGAAAGGTCCCCGTTAATGGCAAAAGTCACCTTCTTCGAAACAGGAAAGAACTGCTGATACTGCCCCGTGCCACGTACGTAGCGCATGTCTCCCGCCACACTCCACTCCGCATTAGCCCGCATAACCTTGCCGGTACTTGGAACCAAGGCACTGTCGCGAGTGTCACGCGACCAGCCCACAGTCAGGGGAACAGCGTTGTTACTGTAGCCGAACTGTTTTGCAAAATCATCGTACGCCGTGGGCAGCAAATTACCCGGAACGATGGTTGTTCGGTCCACTCCAATACCGAAAAACACAGTGTCGGTGTCTGTGAAAGGCACACCAAATCGCACACTGCCGCCAGCTGTTTCCAGGGCGTAGCTGTTGACATCAACATAGGGGCGCGTTACTTTTTGGTAGACATCAATGGTTCTGGAGACGCCATCTTCAGTGAAATAGGGGTTCGTGGTATTAATCACCACCGCCCGGTTGAACTTACTTGTATTGAGTTCCAGACCCAATGAACTGCCGGAGCCAAAGGCGTTCTCCTGCTTGAATCCGAAAGACACACCAAAACCATCGGCACTGGACACACCGGCTCCGAGGCTCAGACTTCCCGTCGGCTTCTCTGAGACCGTGACCATCAAATCCACCTGGTCCGGAGATCCCGGTACCTCTTGCGTCTCAAGGTTCACTTCCTTGAAGAAACCCAAACGATCGACACGATTTCTGGACTGTCGAATCTTCTCGCCGTCGTACCAAGAGGCTTCCATTTGCCTGAACTCACGGCGAATCACTTCGTCGCGTGTGCGATCATTTCCCGCGACATTGATGCGGCGGACATAGGCCCGACGGGAGGGCTCGGATGCCAGGGTAATTTCTACCTGATTGGTGGCACGGTCGATTTCTGTTCGCGCCTCAGCCCGCGCAAAGGCAAAGCCGAAATTACTGAAGTAATCCGTAAATGCCTTGGTTGTTTGAGTTACCTGATCCACGTTGTAGGGCTCACCGGGACGAATGGCAATAAGGGACTGGAATTCAGCATCCTTACCAAGGTAATTGCCAGCCAATTTGACCTTCGAGACAACAAAACGCTCCCCCTCAGTCACATTGATAGTGATGCCCATGCTCTGCTTGTCGGCAGAGATAGCTACCTGGGTAGAGTCCACCTTGAACTCCAGAAAACCGCGCGTTAAATAGTAGGACCGCAGTGTTTCAATATCTGCATTCAGTTTGGTACGCGAATAACGGTCCGACTTGGTGTACCAACTCAGCCATCCTCCAGTGTCCTGGTCGAACAATCCCAACAAAGTGGCCTCTGGGAACGACTTATTGCCCACAAGGCGGATTTCCTTGATGCGTGCAGTGTCACCCTCGACCACAGCAAAACTCAAATTGACGCGATTGCGTTCAATGGGTGTCACGGTCGTGATCACTTCAGTGGCGTACATGCTACGGCTGATGTACTGGCGTTTGAGTTCTTGCTCGGCACGATCAAGCAATGCCTTGTCATAGGGTCTGCCGTCGGCCAAACCGATGTCACGCAAAGCCTTTTTCAGAACTTCCTTGTCAAACTCCTTGGTGCCGGAAAACTCCACATCGGCAACCGTGGGGCGCTCTTCCACGATCACAACCAAAACACCGTCTTTGGCTTCAATGCGGACATCCTTGAACAAGCCCAGACCGAATAGGGCTCGAATAGATGCAGCGGCTTTGTCATCCCCATAGGTATCACCAACTTTTACCGGCATAGAGGCAAATACGGTCCCTGGCTCCACCCGCTGCAAACCCTCAACGCGGATATCACGCACCAAAAACGGATCCAGAGCCAAAGCAGCCTGGGTACAAAAACCGACTGCAAAAACAGCCAGCAGACGAGGTAAAGAACTAAATGTGATGTGCATGATTTACCAAAGAAACGGCTCGAAGCCCGAACTACGAATGTCAACCAATTAGTCGTGCAATGTCGTTGTACACGGCTATCGACATCATCAATACCAATGCCGCCACACCGACACGCTGCAACCTGTCCATCCAACTCTCGGTTACCGGCTTGCCTGTCAACGACTCCCAAAGATAATACATCAGGTGCCCTCCGTCGAGTACCGGCAGCGGAAGCAGGTTTAGAACGCCTAGACTGATGCTGATCAATGCCAGGAACATGGCGAATTGAATGACACCCATGGCCGCCGATTTACCAGCATAGTCCGCAATGGTGATGGGGCCACTCAGGTTTTTCAGAGAAGCCTCTCCGATCAGAATCTGACCCATCATTTTCAGGGACAAAACCGAAACTTCCCAGGTGCGCTGCAGGGACTTGGATACACCCTCGAAAAGGCCATATCGAACGGTCACCATTTCCGGAGGAGCACCTACAACGGCTCCAATTCTTCCCAAATATTGACCTGCCTCTTGAACCAATTTGGGAGTAACAGCGATGCGTGTTGACACACCTTGGCGTTCAACCACCCATTGCTGGGTTTTTACCTGACCCTCTCGGCCAGAAACGCGAATGAGGCTGCGCAATTGTCCCGCTTCGGTGATAGTTTTCTGGTCCACACTCAGCACCAGATCCCCCGACTTCAAACCAGCCATTTGCGCTGCGCTGTTTGGGGCAATATCACCCAGCAAGGGCGCACTGAAAGGACCCAAAATGCCAATGGTTTGAAACAGGTTACTGTCGGTATATTGGGTGTCTACCTGACTTAAGCGCAACAGAACAGATTGGGTTGCGGAGCCTTCCTTTGTGAAGCGCACCTCTAAATCGCGCTTGGCCAAAGCCGTACGCGTCAGCCACCAACGAAAATCTTCAAAAGACACGATGTCTACGGGATCTTCACCGGGAACGGCGACAGACAGCACCTTTTCACCACCCCGCAGGTCAGCGCGCTGCGCTATGGAGCCCGCCACTGGTTGCCCCAGTACGGCTGATGGCTGCTCAACGCCGTACCAATTGAGACAGGCATATATGCAGATGGCAAACAGGAGATTGGCTGCCGGACCCGCTGCAACAATGGCAGAACGCTGAGCAACTGATTTGTTGTTGAACGCTAAAGGGCGCAATGACGAACTCACGGCACCTTCCCGCTCATCCAGCATTTTGACGTAGCCGCCAAACGGCAGCACACCAACCACATACTCTGTTCCCGAGTCCCGTGATGTCCAGCCAAAAAGTCGTGGCCCAAAACCCACCGAAAAACGCAATACGCGCACTCCGCAGGCCCTGGCTATGGCGAAATGCCCCCACTCGTGCACGGCGACAAGCAAGCCTATTGCGAAAATGAAGGCTGCAACCGTTAGCATGAAGTGATGAGTCTGAAGAAGTTCAAAGAGAAAGTCGCGTCACTTCTGATTCGGCAAATTGCCTGGCCTGAGAGTCCAGAGACAGCAAATCCTCAAGCCCAAGAAGTTTGCCAGGCAAAACCCGCGCAAGTGTCTCTAAATTGATGGAGTGAATTTGATCGTATCGAACACGGCCGTTCAGAAAAGCTTCAACCGCAACTTCATTGGCAGCATTCAATACAACTGGACTACCTTCCACAGCCCTGAGTACATCCCATGCAAGGGAAATGCCGGGATAGCGCTCCTTGTGGCCCGCGGCTTCAAAAGTCTCGAAGGTGAGCGACGTCATAGTTGAAAAATCCAGTGCAGCGGCACCGGAGTGAACCCTTTGTGGCCACGAAAGCCCATAGGCAATTGGTCCTCGCATGTCCGGCGTACCCAACTGCGCAACTACAGAATGGTCCACAAATTGAACCATGGAATGAATAACACTTTGGGGATGTATGAGCACTTCAATCTTCTCAGGCGGGAAACCAAAAAGAAAGCGTGCTTCAATGACCTCCAGCGCCTTATTCATCATCGTGGCTGAGTCAACAGATATTTTTCTGCCCATGACCCAGTTGGGGTGAGCGCAAGCCTGCTGCGGTGTCACGTCCTTTAGTGTCTTTGGAGCCCTGGTCCGGAAAGGGCCGCCAGAAGCAGTCAAAATGATCTTATCTACACTCTCATCCCAGGTTCTGGCATCTTCAGGCAGAGACTGAAAAATAGCCGAGTGTTCGCTATCGATCGGCAGCAAGGTCGCACCACCTTTAGCCACCGCGTTCATAAAAATTTGGCCTCCAACGACCAGAGCCTCTTTGTTTGCCAAGAGCAGTCGTTTGCCCGAGTTGGCTGCTGCCAAGCAAGGCGCCAGTCCAGCTGCACCGACAATGGCCGCCATCACGGTATCAGCCTCTTCGTGGCCAGCAACCATGACCAGTGCCTCTGGGCCCCACAGTACTTGGGTTGGCAGACCTGCAGCTGCACATTGATCACGCAGGCGCCGCCCGTGCTCTTCGTTTGCCATCACGGCATAAACCGGCCGGTGCTTGACACACTGGGCAAATATCGACTCCACGCGAGTAGACGCAGTAAGTGCAAACGCCTGGTAGCGATCGGGGTGCTTTTCCATGACATCCAGCGTGTTCACACCGATGGATCCGGTGGAACCCAGTACAACGACCCGCTGGAGATTGCCTGTCATATGGATGTCAACATCATGGCCAAAGGCAGGACCGGGAGCAACGCATCGACGCGGTCTAGAACCCCGCCATGCCCTGGCAGCAATCCACTGCTGTCCTTCACTCCTGCGCTACGTTTGAACAACGACTCCGCCAGGTCACCCACAACACTCATGGCAGTCAAAAACACAACGGCAACCAGAAACACAACCCCGCCCTTTGAAAGCAATCGGCTGTATAGGCTCAAGGAGTCGACCGCGAAAGTACGATCTGCCCAGCACCACAAGAGTGCGATCAAAACAACGCCCAATAGACCACCCAAAGCACCCTCCCAGGTTTTTCCGGGACTGATGGTTGGCGCCAACTTTCGCTTGAATAAGCGGCTTCCAAATGCACGTCCAAAGAAGTAGGCAAAAACGTCTGCGGCCCACACCAGAAACAACACCGAGAACAAGAAATTGATGCCCATTTTGCGAGCTTGCACCACAGCCAGCCATGCGGCCCAAAGGGCAATTAGTCCACCCGACAACCGTATGCTCCGATGCAATTGGTTCCAAGCGGGGACGCCTTTGCTCAAAAGCCATACCGACATCAGAACCCACGCAGCACCCAATGTGGTCCACATCACTACAAACTGATCGTCAACCCTTCCAGCTGCCCATGTCAAGTAACAAGCCACTGCGCAAAAAACACCTATCCAGCGGGCCGGCGTCTCACCTATCTGGTTTAGTCGAGCCCATTCCCATGCACCGGCCGAAATAAGTACCAGTGTCACCAGAATAAATGCAACAGGATCACGATAAAAAACCGCTGGCACCAAAATCGCCAACATCAGCAAAGCGGTAATGATTCGCTGCCTTAACATCTTGGCTTCAAGCTAAAGCACACTGGCTTTTCCTGACTCAACCTGGGCAGAGGTCAAGCCAAATCGACGCTCACGCGAAGCGAAATCTTCCATGGCATTGTCCAGCGCTTCTTCATCAAAATCAGGCCACAGCCTGTCACTGAAATGAAGCTCTGCGTAGGCCGCTTGCCAGAGGAGAAAATTACTCAATCGGCGTTCCCCTCCAGTGCGAATGATCAGATCGGGGTCGCCACAGTGCGATGTGACCAAAGCAGACGATACATTGGCTTCGGTAACCGGAAGACCAGAGGCTATCACTCGCGATACAGCATTGCAAATGTCCCAACGTCCGCCATAGCTAAAGCACACATTGAGAAGCAATCTATCATTGCCTGCGGTAACTGCCTCAGCATCGTCAAAACCTTTCTTCACTCTCTCAGAAAGGCCCTCTCGAGCGCCAACAAACCGCAAACGGACACCATCCTTCGATAACTGAGGAACTTCCTTGGATAAGGCCAAGGCCAACAGTTCCATCAGGCCAGAAACCTCCTCTACCGGACGGTTCCAGTTTTCTGATGAAAAAGCAAATACTGTGAGTACTGCCACGCCCCGGTCTGCGGCCGCTTTGACCAGGCGCTTAAGACTTTCGACGCCTTGTCGGTGACCAGCTATCCTTGGCAAAAACCGCTTCGATGCCCAGCGGCCATTACCATCCATGACAACTGCAATATGCCGGGGGATTTCTGAATGAGGAGACATGGCCAGTAGCGTTGATCAGAAGTCTGATCAAACCGCCATGATGTCTTGTTCTTTGGATGCAACCAAACGGTCCACCTCAGCGATATGCCTGTCAGTCAGCTTTTGAATCTCCGATTCCGATCTCTTCTGGTCATCTTCAGAGGCCAGTTTGTCTTTGACAAGCTTCTTTACAGCCTCGTTGGCATCGCGTCTGAGATTGCGAATAGCTACTTTGGCACCCTCGCCCTCACCTCTTACCACCTTGGCGAGTTCTTTACGTCGCTCCTCTGTCATCACGGGCATAGGAACTCGAATCAGCTCACCCATGCTGGAAGGGTTGAGCCCCAGATCGCTGTCACGAATCGCCTTTTCAATTTTGGCACCCATTCCCTTTTCCCATGGCTGAATACCGATGGTCCGCGAGTCGAGTAGCGAAAGATTGGCAACTTGACTAATAGGCAACATGGACCCGTAATAGTCGACCTGGACCGTATCCAGCAATGCCGGATTGGCACGACCGGTCCGAATTTTCATCAGATTATTTTTGAAAGAATCGATGGACAGATCCATCTTGTTCTCCAGATTTGTTTTGATTTCGTCAATTGCCATAGAAACACCCCAAAGCCTTGAGAAACTAACCATCCACTAATTTAAACGTGCACCAGTGTGCCTTCATCCTGGCCCAGGACAACGCGCTTCAGTGCACCATGCTTGAAAATTGAAAACACTTTGATTGGGAGTTTTTGATCCCGGCAAAGTGCAAAAGCTGCAGCGTCCATGATCCCCAGGTTCTGCGACATAGCTTCATCAAATGTGATCTTTGCATAACGCTTTGCCTTAGGATCTTTCTTGGGATCGGCACTGTAAACGCCATCGACTTTCGTGGCCTTCAGCACGATCTGGGCACCAATTTCAGCACCCCGCAATGCAGCAGCAGTATCGGTAGTGAAAAATGGATTGCCTGTGCCTGCCGCAAAGATGACCACCTTGCCTTCTTCGAGATATTGAAGGGCTTTCGGGCGCACGTAAGGCTCAACCACCTGTTCAATTCCGATGGCAGACATCACTCGGGCAGTCAGTCCCGCCTTGTTCATGGTGTCGCCTAAAGCGAGGGCATTCATCACTGTCGCAAGCATGCCCATGTAATCGGCCGTGGCACGGTCCATACCAACAGAACCACCAGCTACTCCACGGAATATGTTTCCACCGCCGATGACGACAGCCACCTCCACACCCAACCGGGTTACTTCGGCAACCTCATCTACCATGCGAACAATAGTGTCGCGATTGATGCCAAATTGATCGTCACCCATCAAGGCCTCACCTGAAAGCTTCAACAAAATTCGCTTGTAGGCGGGCTTTTCTTTTTTCATGGGTGATTCACCGAGTTAAGCACAGGAGATGACAGAAGTTCGACAACTCAGCTGGATTGTTTGGCAGCCGCCACCTGCGCAGCGACCTCGGCGGCGAAGTCGTCAACTTTCTTTTCAATGCCCTCGCCCACCACGTACAAGGTGAAAGCCTTGACAGTAGTGCTTGAAGCTTTCAACATTTGCTCGACAGTTTGCTTGTCATTCTTGACAAAGGGCTGATTGAACAAAGAGACCTCTTTGAGGTATTTTTGCACACCACCTTCAATGCGCTTGGCAACGATTTCTGCACTCTGCACTGGCTTTCCAGCCGCAACCGCTACCGCAGCGTCCTCAGCAGCCTTGGCAGCAGCCACTGAACGCTCCCGCTCCACCAGATCAGCAGGAACGTCACCACTCGACAGAGCCACAGGTTTCATGGCAGCGACATGCATAGCCACGTCTTTGGCAGCAACATCATCACCATCAAATTCGACAACAACACCAATGCGGGTGCCATGCAAATAGGTCGCCAACTTGGCTCCACTGGAAAAACGCTTGAAGCGACGGAATGTCATGTTCTCGCCAATTTTTCCAATCAAACCCTTGCGGACATCTTCAAGGGTGGGTCCGAAACCATCCTGTGAATAGGCCAAGGCGCCAAGCGCTGATACATCTGCGGGATTGTGTTGCGCGACCAGTGCGGCAGCGGTCTTCGCCAAAGCCAGGAAGCTGTCGTTCTTGGTTACAAAGTCTGTCTCACAGTTTACTTCGATCATTGAACCAACGACGCCGTCCACCGAAACAGCTACGACGCCTTCAGCGGTAACCCGAGCAGCAGCTTTTCCAGCTTTGCTGCCCAGCTTCACTCGTAGCAATTCTTCCGCCTTCACCATATCTCCATCAGCCTCAGTCAGTGCCTTCTTGCACTCCATCATGGGGGCATCAGTTTTTCCACGCAGTTCTGCGACCATGCTTGCGGTAATTGCAGCCATTTCAATACTCCGAATTTAGTTAATTAGTTTACGCAAATGCAGCTAAAAAAAAAGGGCCACACAGCCCCTTTTTTAGAAGAAGGCCCAATCAGGCGGCTGCCTCATTGACCTCTACGAATTCATCCTCGTTCTCGGCGGCGACTGCCTTGACCACATCATCCACGGCGTTTGCACGCCCTTCCAAAATGGCGTCTGCGATACCGCGGGCATACAAGGTCACAGCCTTGGATGAATCATCATTTCCGGGAATGACATAGTCGATGCCCTCTGGCGAGTGGTTGGAATCCACAACACCGATCAATGGAATGCCCAACTTGCGAGCCTCTGCAATCGCAATTTTGTGGTAACCCACATCAATCACAAAAATAGCATCAGGCAAGGAGGCCATGTCCTGAATACCGCCAATGTCTTTTTCCAGTTTTTCAAGTTCACGAGCAAACATCAATTGCTCTTTCTTGCTCATGCTGTCCAGACCAGCCTCTTGCTGCACTTTCATGTCTTTCAAGCGCTTGATGGAAGTTTTGACGGTCTTGAAATTCGTGAGCATGCCGCCCAACCAACGCTGGTCGACGAAAGGAACACCAGCGCGCTGAGCTTCGGCCGCAACTGTCTCGCGGGCTTGACGCTTTGTACCGACCATCAAAATAGTCCCGCGCTTGGCTGACAGCTGTCGAACGAACTTAGCTGCATCTTGAAACATCGGAAGTGATTTTTCAAGGTTGATGATATGAATTTTGTTGCGATGGCCAAAAATGAACGGGGCCATTTTGGGATTCCAGAAGCGGGTTTGGTGTCCAAAATGAACGCCGGCTTCCAGCATTTCGCGCATTGTTACTGCCATGTATATCTCCAAAGGTTAGGTCTTGAATTCAGCCCATTTATTGCATGTGCCACGCAAAAAGCTGGCTTGCAACACCTTGTTTGGACCGATTCGGTATTTCTCTACGCCAAGACACAACACCATGAAGTGCCCCTAGTAAAGCCTGTCGAGTATAGCACTTCGTCGATCGAAATCGTGCTTAGCAAGCATCACCTTGACTAAGGGGCAAATAGTCTTTCTTGGCGAAAAAAGTGTCTGCAACCGCCCGGTACTGACACAATAGGCGCTAACAAACCAACCCATTTCGCACCATGAGTCCCGAGCTTTCGCAAAAACTCGCAGCCGCCGTAGATGGCATGCCGGCATTTCCAAAGAGCGTACAACGCATTCTGGACCTCACTCGCGATGTCAACAGTACCCCAAAAGACCTGGTTGAAGTCATTGACAAGGACCCCGTGGTGACGGTCAAGGTGCTCAAGGTCGTCAACTCTGCCTACTACAGCCTTCCAAAGCAGATCACATCCATTGGGCATGCGGTGGTCTACCTTGGCTTCAATACGATCAAGAATTTGGCTTTGAGCATTGCAGCCATTGGCATGCTTCCCAAAGACAACGCTGCGGGATTTGATGTTGATCAATATTTGCTGCATTCCCTGGCTACCGCGGGCATTGCAAAACAACTTGCATTACGTACTGACAATGCCGATCCGATGGACTGCTTCATTGCTGGTTTATTGCACGACTTCGGCAAAGTGGTTTTTGCGCAGTTCATGCCGCAGGAGTTCAAAGCCGCTTTGGATGTGAGCAAGAATAGCGCTGGATCTCTGCACAGTGCAATGCATGAAGCCATCGGAGTGGACCATGTCATTGTGGGGGCCATGCTGGCAGAGAAGTGGCGATTTGCCCCACATCTGATTGAGACTATTCGGCATCAGCATGTTTCAGACCTGAAAGATACCGACATGATTGCCTGCGTCTTCGCAGGCAATCAAATCAGCAAGAAATTAAAGTTCGGTTTTGGGGGAAATCCTTGTTTTGATGAATTTCCACCTCAAATTCAGAAACGCTTGGGAGGTGACATGGATGCCGTCATTGGCTCTCTGGGTGACCTGAATGCATTGTTTGACGAAGCACAACTGTTCGCGAGTCTTTAAGGTGAGCACATGAGAGTGAAGTTTTGGGGGGTGCGAGGTTCTATTCCCTGTCCGGGACCGAATACGGTGCGTTATGGGGGAAATACGACCTGCATTGAAGTCAGGACAGACGACAACGAACTGATCGTTCTCGATGCAGGCACGGGCATCTACCAGCTATCACAAGCTTTGCTGAAAGAGTTGCCGGTGACCGCGAATATTCTCATTACGCACACCCACTGGGATCACATTCAGGGACTGCCACTCTTCATACCCAATTTCATTCCTGGAAACACATTGCGGTTACATGGGGGCTTTGATCCTGTTTCCGGACGTGGGGTCGAACAAGTGATGGCCGTTCAGTTGCAGTACAGTTTTTTTCCTGTTCGCGAAGTAGAAATGAAAGCGCGAATGGAATACGTCACACTCTCTCCGAACGAGTCAGTTCAAATCGGATCTGCAAAGGTGACGCCCTGCCTTTTAAATCATCCGGTCGTCGACTTTGGATATCGAATTGAATGCAATGGCAAATCCATATTCTTCACGGGCGACCATGAGCCTCCTTACAACATTTACGAGCCTGATGATGACGGATATTCTGACTATCAAACCTTTGTAGATGAAAAAAACGAAAGCATTCTGAATGCCATGCGAGGCGTGGACGTATTGATTGCCGACTGCTCCTATACAGATGCCGAATACTCCGGGAAGAAAGGTTGGGGCCACGGGACATTTGGTACGTCTATAGCAACGGCCAAAGCAGTCGGTGCCAAGGTTCTCTATTGCACGCACCATGAACCCACCCGAACTGACGATGCACTGGACGCAGTTTTTGCGAAGGTGTTGGCAGACCACGCAGACCAACTTGGCGGGCTGGAGGTTCGATTAGCGAAAGAAGGTGATGCCATCGACTTCTGAACATATTCTGGGCGCTTTGGGTCCATCTTCGGGAAAGTCCTATCCCCTGCACGACATTCAATCGACGCGCGTGCTGGAGGGCTACGAGGATGCCAGCCTGGAAAATGACACTCTCATGCAAAGGGCCGGAAAAGCAACGGCAAGTTTGGCGCTTGCGGTATGTCCATTTGCCAAAGTTTTTTGGGTAGCTTGTGGCCCGGGGAATAATGGTGGCGATGGCTATGAGGCAGCTGTCTGGTTGAAGCACTGGGGCAAAGCAGTAGAAATTACCGATTGCAGTGACGCGCATTCGAGGTCTGGTGAAGCCATCAAGGCGGTGAATGCCGCAAGTTATCTGGGCATTCCCGTAAGCCCAATCGCTCCAGAGAAGTTTGACGTCTGTATCGATGCAATATTTGGAATTGGAAAAGTTCGCGCATTTAACTCCACACACGCCGAATGGATACAGCGTATCAACGCTAGCGGAAAGCCTGTGATTTCAGTGGACGTTCCCACTGGATTGAACGCCGATACAGGCGACGCGAATCCATTGCATATACGTGCGAATCACACCCTAAGCCTACTCACTCTGAAGCCTGGTCTTTTTACAGGAAATGGGCGCGATGCATGCGGGGAAATTTGGTTCAATGACTTGGGTATTGATTCAGACGTAGGACCATGTGCGCGACTTTCAGGCGCACCCAAACTAACACAGCGCAACCATGCCAGCCACAAAGGCAGCTATGGCGACGTTTGTATCGTTGGAGGAGCAAATGGTATGCGAGGTGCCGCCTACTTGGCGGGTACGGCTGCACTGAGTGGCGGAGCAGGCCGCACTTACCTTAGCCTGCTTTCGCAAGCCAGCGAAGACGGATCAGCTTATCCAGAACTGATGCGAAAAAACTATGCTTCACTTGATTTGACACGCACTACGGTGGTTGCAGGATGCGGAGGGGGCACATCAATCGCAGAAGCACTACCAGGCTTGATTGAAGGGTCTGCCAATCTGGTGTTGGATGCGGATGCACTCAACCAGATAGCAAGAACCCCTGAATTGCGGAAGTTGATGAAAAGACGAGACCCGGGACGTACTGTACTTACCCCTCATCCGCTGGAAGCCGCCAGACTCATTGGCTCTGAAGTTTCGGAAGTGCAATCAAACAGGTTAATCACTGCACAAAAGATAGCCCACGAACTTCAATGCGCAGTAGTTCTCAAGGGTTCTGGGACAGTAATTGCTTCACCAACAGAGATACCCGCAATCAACCCGACCGGCAATGCCTGTTTGGCGACTGCTGGAACTGGCGATGTGCTGGCGGGGCTGGTAGGCGCAAAAATGGCAGCTGGCACTTCTGCCTTTGAAGCAGCCCGAACCGCCGCTTATCAGCATGGTATGACGGCTGACCGTTGGCATGGAAGTACTCTCACTGCAAGGGCATTGGCCCAGTCGTTCTAATTTTTTAGCGGCGCTTCTTCGCTACGCTGGTTCGCTTGCTCTTTTCCGGGAAACCACTGGATCGTACCGATTTGCTGGAAGAGCGTGAGCGCATTTCAGACTTTTGCGCTGCCTTGTCTCTGGCGGAAAGCGATTCAAAGTGCTCTGGCTTGGCAAGTAGTGCATCGTTGTCATGAACCAAGCGAAAGTCTATTTTCCGTCCATCCAAGTCCACCCGACTTACCTGGATTCGCACGCGCGTCCCGATTGAGTAACGGGTACCGGTTCGTTCGCCCCGCAACTCTTGACGCATTTCATCAAATCGGAAATATTCACCACCTAGCTCGGTGATGTGGACCAGTCCCTCCACATACATCGCATCCAATGTGACGAACAAACCGAAACTTGTCGCAGATGTAACAACTCCCCCATATTCCTCGCCCAAATGCTCACGCATATATTTGCATTTCAGCCAGGCCTCCACATCCCTGCTAGCCTCGTCCGCCCGCCTCTCGTTGGCACTGCAATGCAATCCAGCGGCTTGCCAAGCCATGCCTTCCGCATTTGATTTGCTGGGTAAAGGCGATTGAGTGGATTTAAATGCCTGGCCCTTTTCAAGTCGTCGGGCCAGCTTGGCATGGGCTTCCCCAGGTGTCGGCAGGGCTGGCAATTGGTATTTGGATTTCGCCAGAATGGCCTTGATCACCCTGTGCACCAGCAAATCTGGATAGCGACGAATGGGGCTGGTGAAATGGGTATAGGCATCAAAGGCAAGACCAAAATGCCCACTATTGATCGGCGTATATATTGCTTGCTGCATGGAGCGCAGCAACATGGAGTGAATTTGCTGAGCGTCTGGTCGGTCTTTTGTGGCAAGTGCAATTGCTTGAAACTCACCGGGACTGGGGTCATCGCTGATACTCAATCCGATACCCGTTGCCTTCAAATAGTTGCGCAGGATCTCTTTTTTTTCAGGTGTCGGCCCTTCATGCACGCGAAACAAACCAGGGTGCTTGCCCTGTGAAATGAATTCCGCACTACACACGTTAGCGGCCAGCATGGCCTCCTCAATCATCCGATGCGCCACGTTTCGGGTACGGGGAACAATTTTTTCAATTCGCCCATTGTCATCACACACAATCTGCGTTTCAGTTGTTTCAAAATCAACTGCTCCCCGTTTTTGACGGGCCTTCAGCAACGCCTGAAACACTCCGTGCAAATGCAACAGGTCGTCCACCCTAGCCTTTCGTTTGCTTGCTTCTGGACCACGGGTGTTGCTCAGAATGGCTGCCACTTCCGTGTAGGTGAAGCGTGCGTGACTCCACATCAGTGCAGGGTAAAACTGATAGGCCTCTACCGCTCCCTCCTGGGAAATGAGCATGTCGCAAACCATGCACAAGCGCTCCACCTCCGGATTGAGTGAACAAAGTCCATTAGAGAGCTTCTCCGGGAGCATGGGTATCACTCTGCGCGGGAAGTAAACGCTGGTCGCCCGGTCATAGGCGTCTACATCAATGGCAGATCCGGTTTGCACGTAGTGACTGACATCAGCAATGGCCACCAACAACCGCCAGCCCTTTACCGCAGCCTTACCTCGCCCCTTGCTGACAGGCTCACAGTAAACCGCATCGTCAAAATCGCGTGCGTCTTCGCCGTCGATAGTCACCAAGGGTATGTCCGTAAGGTCTACACGGTCCACTCGGTCCTGGGGCCGCACTTTCTCAGGCAAAGTTCTGGCCAGCGCAACACAAGACTCCGAAAACTCGTGCGGGACAGAATACTTGCGCACGGCAATTTCAATCTCCATTCCGGGATCGTCCACCTCACCAAGAACTTCTTTGATGCGACCCACAGGCTGCCCAAAAAGTGCCGGTGGCTCGACCAGTTCTACGACTACTACCTGACCTGGTTTAGCGACACTGGTAGCTCCCTTGGGGATGAGGACATCCTGCCCGTAGCGCTTGTCCTCCGGTGCGACCAACCACACACCACTTTCTTGCAAAAGACGACCAATAATGGGTTGCGCAGATCGCTCCACAATCTCAGCAACACGTCCTTCGGGACGCCCTTTGCGGTCGCTGCGAACAATGCGCACTTTTACGCGATCTTTGTGCAATACCGCCCGCATTTCATTCGGAGGCAAATAGATGTCTGGCGCACCATCGTCGCGCGATACAAATCCATGGCCATCGCGATGACCCTGAACTATTCCTTCAACTTCGTCCAGCAAGCCGCTGGGTTGGCCTAAATGTTTGATATACTTTCTCTCTTTCCTGAGATGCCCAGATGGCGGAATTGGTAGACGCACTAGTTTCAGGTACTAGCGAGTAACTTCGTGGAGGTTCGAGTCCTCTTCTGGGCACCAACAATGGTAATGTAGATATTGAAAGCCGCTTGTTTCTAGCGGCTTTTTTTATTTGTTTTCGTGATTGGGAGAACCTGAAACAACAAAACATTCAGATGGGCAAAGCTACCAAGTCGTGTCCATTCGCACTCAATACGCGCGCCTTGGTGAAATCACCCACCTTAAGTGTCTTGCTGATTTTTTCTGGTGGCAAAAGTCTGACCACACCGTCTATTTCGGGCGCATCTGCATAGCTTCTGCCAACACCCCCCTTTTTGCCCATGCCGGGCGCAGAATCCACCAACACCTGCATGATCGACCCAACGCGACGCTGAAGTCTGATGGACGAAACTTCTTCCGTAACTGCCATGAACCTCGCACGTCTCTCTTCTCTCAATTCGATAGGCAACATGCCTGGAAGACTGTTGGCCGTCGCACCATCAACTGCGCTGTAGGCAAAACAACCTGCCCGGTCGATTTGTGCCTCTCGTACAAAGTCCAGCAAATGGGCAAATTCGTCTTCAGTTTCGCCAGGGAAACCCGCAATAAACGTACTTCGAATGACGAGCTCGGGGCAGGCATCACGCCAGGCCTGAATGCGCTCGAGGTGACGTTCACCGCTGGCTGGGCGTTTCATACGCCTGAGTACATCTGGGTGACTGTGCTGCAGAGGAACGTCCAGATAAGGCAGGACCCGTCCTGTGGCCATCAGAGGAATGATTTCGTCCACACTAGGGTACGGGTATACATAGTGCAAACGCACCCAGGCTCCATAGGGTTCTGCCAAATCCCCAAGCTGTTGAACCAACTCCAGCATTCTGGTTTTTACCGGCTTTCCGTCCCAAAAGCCGATGCGATATTTCACATCTACCCCATAGGCCGACGTATCCTGACTTATCACTAATAGTTCTTTAACTCCACCTTCGAACAAGGCTTTTGCTTCAGTCAGCACGTCACCAATAGAGCGGGAAACCAGATCACCGCGCATGGAAGGAATAATGCAAAAGGTACAGCGATGGTTGCATCCCTCGCTGATCTTCAGGTACGCGTAGTGCCGTGGCGTGAGTTTGATTCCGGCCACCCCAAAGCCGTTGGGTACCAAGTCAACGAAAGGATCGTGTGGTTTAGGAAGGTTGAGGTGCACTGCATCCATCACTTCCTGCGTCGCATGGGGCCCGGTTACAGCCAGCACTTTCGGGTGCATTTTCCTGACCAGATTCCCACCGCCTTCTGCGGATTTGGCCCCAAGGCACCCCGTAACGATGACTCGACCGTTTTCGGCAAGGGCCTCACCAATGGTGTCCAGACTTTCTTTCACTGCATCGTCAATGAATCCGCAGGTGTTCACGATGACCAGGTCTGCACCCTCAAAGGTTTTGGACGTCCTGTATCCCTCTGCACTGAGCTGAGTCAATATCAACTCTGAATCTGTGAGCGCCTTGGGACAACCTAAAGAGACGAAGCCCACCTTGGGTGCGTCAGGCGCAACGGCGCGAGCATTCGCTTCACTCATAAATTGAACTCCCCAATTCCCAAAGTGTGCAGTTGGGATGAATTAACGCTTGATGCCAAAAGTACCTAAAAATTGCTCCGTTTGCTTCTGCATATGCTCCTGCATTTGCTGAAAAACGTTATTCCCCATCACACCTTGCACCACTGGCACTTGCAAATCCATGAGCGCTTGAATGTTCTTCTCGAGGTACCCTCCCATCATTCCCTGCATCGCGTGCCCATAAAAGCGAATGATGTTGGAAAGCACCGGCGCAGTAAACATCGGAGAACCATGCGCCTCCTCCTCAAGAATGATTTGCAGCAAAATGCTTCGGGTCAGGTCATCGCCAGTCTTTGCATCCCGCACCGCAAACTTTTCACTGTCCATGACCAACTGCTTGATTTCAGACAGAGTGATATAGCTGGACGTATCGGTGTCATACAGGCGACGGTTAGGATACTTTTTGATGACCCGTTCGGTCGGTTTTCCGTCTTTGGAATGGGATTTTTGCATTGCGGCGGATTCTGGACGAAGTACTCGACCAAGATAGTATTGCGGTGCAGCAGATTGTAGGTTTGAACCGCAGAGGTGGCCCGTAGGTTAACCCTAGGATGATTCGAATGAGTTTGGTAGGCGCAATTGGACTCGAACCAACGACCCCCACCATGTCAAGGTGGTGCTCTAACCAGCTGAGCTATGCGCCTACATATTCGAGTCCGCTATTGTAGCAGTTATCAAACTGAAATTCCCTTTGAACTCAGTCGGCCAGGCTCAGCAGATCACGAATTTCAAACAATTCCCTGCGAACTCGGACAAGTTGGGCTAAACCATCGCCGCTCTCAAAAGATTCATCAGGAAATATGCTGTCACTATCTTCCAGCTCAATGACCTCGACACCTTCCAGCATGACTTCACCATTGCGCTTCTTATCGCGCTCCAGTTGAAGCAGTTCCTGCATCTTGTTGCGAGCTCCGCTAATCGTGAAGCCTTGGTCGTAAAGCAAATCACGGATTCGCCGAATCATTAGCACTTCGTGATGCTGGTAATAGCGCCGGTTTCCACGCCGTTTCATGGGGCGCAACTGCGTGAACTCCTGCTCCCAATAGCGCAGCACATGAGGCTTTACACCACACAGGTCACCCACTTCACCAATAGTGAAATAGCGCTTGGCGGGAATGGGAGGGAGAGGTTTCTCCATTGAAATCAATGCAGTAGGAAACAAAGCGCAGAGATTACTCTAACTTTACCTTCAGTGCAAAGGCCTAAGGCAAACCGCAGAAAATATGCAACAACAACGCCCTAGTCTGCGACGCTGGACTCGCCATCATCCTGAATTTGCTCTTTGAGTTTGTGACTGGCATGAAAGGTAACGACCCTTCTCGCCTGGATGGGGATGGCCTCACCAGTGCGGGGGTTGCGCCCGGGGCGCGGCGCCTTGGTCCGAATCTGGAAATTTCCAAATCCGGAAATTTTGACATCCGTTCCGTCCACCAGGCTTTGGGCCACAAGATCGAAAAAGGAGTCGATCATGTCTTTGGACTCTCGTTTGTTCAAGCCGATTTGAACAAATAGCAATTCGGCCAACTGAGCCTTCGTCAGCGCAGGGGTTTCAAGACTACCAACAGGAAAATCCATGACTACTCAATTCTGCTTTGAAGAAACACCGCACTAAACGCGTTGCCTTGCACCAAGCTTTTCAACCAGTTGGTCCACAACCGCCTTGGTTGCGGATTCGATTTGCTCCTCAGTCAGTGTTGCATCTTCACTGTTGAGCGTCAAGCGCACTGCCAAACTTCGATCATCTGCGCCTTCGACCACCATGGCCTCCTTGGGAACTTTCGGGCGATAGACATCAAACAACTTGGCATCGCGCAAAAGACCCTTGGTAGGGGCGCTCCAAACCGCCTGCATCAGTGCGGCGTGGCTCACGGAATCATCGACGACCACAGCAATATCCCGCTGCACGTCCTGAAATTTGGCAACCAATTTGAACGACGGAATCAATCTAGCAAGAACCGGATCAAGCTCCAACTCAAAAAGCACAGGAGCAACTGGCAATTCATAACTCTGACGCCACTGTGGATGCAGTTCCCCTATATACCCAATGGGACTCCCATCCAGCAACACTTGCGCACACCGGCCGGGATGCATAGCAGGATGGGTAGCAACCACAAACTCGGCTTGTAAAGGTGCCAACAAGGCCTGTACATCGCCCTTGACGTGAAAGAAGTCCACGCCCTGCTCTTTGCTCCCCCACTGCAGCGCATTGGCACTGCCACTGGCCAAACCAGCCAGACGCATGGGCTGGTGAAATCCTTCGACCGTAGTGTCTGTATTCCCTACAGAACTATCCCGTAAGAACACCCGACCCAACTCGAAGACTCGAACGCGAGATGCCTTGCGGGCGAGATTGAACTTCAAAACTTGTAGCAAGGAACCCAGCAGGGACGAGCGCATAACACTCATCTGACTTGCTATTGGGTTAAGCAGTTTGATGGGATTGCTGTTGCCAGCCAGCTCCTTTTCCCATCTTTCTTCTACAAAACTGAAGTTGATGGTCTCCTGGTATCCCAGGCCGGCCATAGTGCGGCGCACTGCAAACGCGCTGCGCTGCGCTTCTGACCGGATCTTGGCAGTGATAGGTGCCAGAGGTGGTGTATGAGGCAACTGGTTGTAACCCACCATCCGGGCCACCTCCTCTATCAGATCCTCTTCAATCTGCAAATCGAACCGGAATGAGGGAGGCTGAACGGTAATGTTGCCATCGGCTTGGGTGATCGCAAGCCCGAGACGCTGCAATGCGTCTGCGCACTGTGCCTGTCCCAACGGCATGCCAATAATTTTGGCGGCACGCGCAACCCGCAGTGTGACAGGAGCATGTAATGGCATGTTGGGCTGCTGGTCGTCCATGGGGCCGCAGGTGGTTTGATCTGTTCCGCAGATTTGCAGAACCAATTCGGTGATGCGCTCAATGTGCTCCACCGTCAATTGCGGGTCCACACCACGCTCAAAACGATGACCTGCATCAGTGGAGAAGTTGAAACGACGCGAACGTCCGGCAATCGCCTTCGGGTACCAGAAGGCAGCCTCCACATAAATATGCTTGGTGTCATCCGATACTGCGGTGGCATCTCCACCCATGATGCCAGCCAGTGACTCTACCTGCGCGTCGTCTGCAATCACGCCAACCTGTTCATCCACCGTCACCGTAGTGCCGTTGAGCAGCTTGATCTGCTCGCCTGCTTTGCCCCAACGCACATCCAGATTGCCGTGAATTTTGTCAAGGTCGAAAATGTGCGAAGGACGGCCCAATTCAAACATCACGTAGTTGGAGATGTCCACCAAGGCGGTCACGCTGCGCTGGCCACAGCGGGCCAGGCGGTCCACCATCCACTGGGGTGTGCGGGCCTGGGTGTTGACGTTGCGGATGACCCGCCCCGAAAACCGGCCACACAAATCAGGTGCGCTGATCTTCACCGGCACACGGTCCGAGTTTCCAACCACGTTGGTCGGAAACACGGGCGTCTTGAGCGGGGCTCCAGTCAACGCAGCCACCTCGCGCGCCACACCATAGACGCTCAAACAATGTGCAAGATTCGGCGTGAGCTTGAGTGTAAACAGCGTGTCATCCAGATCCAGATATTGGCGAATATCCTGACCCACTGGAGCGTGCAAGGGTAACTCCAGAAGTCCACCATGGTCCTCGGACAACTTCAATTCACGCGCCGAGCACAGCATGCCCTGGCTTTCCACGCCGCGCAGTTTTCCC
>CAJBMJ010000293.1 GCA_903954045.1 uncultured beta proteobacterium
TTCGTCGCTGTAGCGGCCACGACGCCGGCCAGCACCGGGCATTTGAATAACTGAAGTGTGCACGTGTCCACCTTATTGAAGTGGACACCATGCTCCCAACTATTGCAGCCAGAGACAAGATGACTTCACTGGGCGCTTACTACGCGCGGACTAATCAAGCAGTTGAATTTCGGCATTGGTAGGCGAAGGAAACAGTTCACCCGTTTTGGTAGTTGGTTTTGGTGCTATGTGTCTGGCTCCTTGGGCTGGGAGCGGTCACTCGCTGTCGACCGATCAATTCACACAATCGACCCTAAGCGGGTGTAGAGACTGATCAAATGGTCGCCCGACAGCGGTTATTCAAGCGCGCTCAACGTAGGGAATGAACGACCGCTCTAGGGAACTCAATCGGCATTTTTGACGTCGCGTGATGACCAATGCGGGCACTGAACAACCCGGCCCTGAGCGGTCATATGGTGAACCACAATCTTCATTGCGGTCGCTCAAACCGAAGTGGCAGAATCGATTCTCTTTCTACTTCTGATTGCGTGCCTTGACGCATCCCAATGCTGCCTTCGTTGCAGCCAAGTTGCCTAAATGCGAACAAGTGCGTTACATAAAATTCCGCGTGTGCAGTGCCGACAATTCTTGTGCAACGACCTTGGTAAACCCAAGTTTCTCGAGCCGGGCTTGACGGCCTTCGGCCATGTCGCGCATCAATTGCTGCACCCGCAGGTAACCGGCGGCAATGGCCATCGGGGTGAATTCACCGGCGGCCAGCAGAATCAATGCATCAAAAACCTCTTCGTTCAGCCCGGAGGTAGCCGCTAGCGTGTCGTTTCGCGCCTGCACGGCATTGGCCAGCCTGGTGCGAAACTCCGGTTCCTGTTCCAGCCGCGCCATCAGGTGCGTCATGCCAAAGGCTACATGGCGCGCCTCATCGCGTGCGGCTAGCATGGCAATTTGCCGCGTCACCGGATCGGGTGCGTGGGCATGCAAAAACAGCAGCAAGCTAACAAACGTGCCTTCGCCCAGCACCGAAAGCAGGAACTCGGCAATCGAAAAATCCGGCTCGTCAATCAAGGTCTTTAATGACGTTTGCCCTCCTGCAGTCGAAAGCGCGGGCTCGCGGCCCTTCAGGCGCAAACGCCGCGTGAACACATCAATATGCCGCGCTTCGTCAGCGATCTGGATCGCCAGCAGGGCTTGCACTTCGCGGAAGTGCGGATGCAACTGTCCCAAAAAGCGAGCAGGCACGATCAGAGCGGCCACTTCGTTTTCGATCATGTAGGTAAACACCTGCGCCACCGCGTCTTCCACCACGCCGGGCAGATCAAACGGCTCGTTCCAGTCGATCACTTCATCGGGGCTCCACTGTGCGGCCACGGCTTGGGCGTACAAATCAGCGGCGCTGGCGGACCAGACCTCGCTCTTTTGGTCAAGCCGGAAATACATGGCGGGCGAGCCCGCCTCCACCGTCGCACCACGGGCGGCCATGCCCCAGCTAGGCAGCGCTTTCTCGGCGATGGCACCGGGTTGCGCGGCATCCGAATGGCCGGTGTGTAGCGCACCGCGCCAGCGACCGGCCTCATAGCCGCCGCGCGTGATGCGGGCCAACACGCGGCCATCCTGCTCGGTCAAGGCAAACGGGTGGCCCTGGCTGCGGCACCAGGCCGACAACTGGGCCTCCCAACCCGGACTGCGCCCGACCACAGCGATCTCGCCACCGGGGGGAACGCCCTGCAAGCCGTGCTTGATCAGCAGGTGGGCGCCTGCGTCCAGCCCGAGGTCTTCAATATCGATAGTCGGCAGCAAGGATGGTTCCTTTGGCGTCGTAAAACTGCTCGTCGTCGGTGGCGCGAATCAGCAAGTCGTAACCGCTGGTGCGCCCGGGCAGCCAGGTCTTGAGACCTTCGAGCTCCAGCAAGGGGCGCACTTGCGGGTCTTCCCAGCGCATGGCCAGCAGCAGCTCGGTGAAACGGGCGATTTGCGCTGCGGGCGCGCCGGGGCTGACGGTGAAGTTGCAGTGGTCATACAGGCCGGTGCGGGCGACGATGCGCGTGGCACTGGCGGGCAAAATGCCCTCGCGGGAAAACGCCTGGTGGTTGCCGTCAATCATCCAGGCCGCATCAATCTCCCCCGCCATCAGGGCCAGCACGGCGTCGCGCTCGCCACCAATGTGGTCGCCATGCTTGCCGCCCAGCACGTCAAAACGTTTGGATGTGAAGTCGCGCCCCGCAACCAGGCCACCCTGGCGCAGATGGTCCAGCGGAATCAAGTGGGCCTGGGGTGAGTCGATGGCACCAAAGCCGATCACCCGGCCTTTTAAGGCGGCCAGGTCGCCGCTGCCCGCCACGGGCGAGTCTTGGCGCACCACCAGCACCGAGGTGAGGTCGCAATCGGTGTCACGCATGGCGATGGCGGGTGCCACCTGGCCCCGCGCACGGGCCATGCGATCGGCACGCACCCAAGCCAGCGGCGAGTTCCAGGCCAGCGCGATACTGCCGTCAAACTGCGCTTCGACCTGGCGTTCGTAGTTGGAGTACAGGATGTAATCAAACTCGAAATCATGGCGACGGAAGTACTCCTTAAAGCCTTCCCAGATGGTCACCACTTTGGGCGCATAGGCCACAGCGCCCATCATCAATGGGCTTGTTGCAACTTTTGTCATCACGAAACTTTCTTAACCAAAGACCGGCATGCCGCACACGGCCTTGCCAATGAAGTCGTACAACACGTCGGACGTGGGCGCCATGATGGAGGCGGCACGCGCATCGCGGAAGTAACGCTCAATGCCGACATCCTTGCGGAACGCGGCACCACCGCACACGCGCATGGCGGTGTCGGTCACTTCGAGGGCTGCTTCGGCACAAGCGGCCTTGACTTCCATCACCCGCAGCATGGCGTCTGGGCGGCCTGCGGCCAGGGCGCTGAGGGTGTCGTCACGCAAGGTGCGCGCCATGTCGGCGCGGATGCGGGCACGGGCGATGTAGGCGCGGATGGTGGGCAAATCGGCCAGCGTGCTGCCCAAATGTTCCAGCTTGTTGCCGCTGACGTGCGCGCAGGACGCCTCCAGAGAGGCTTCCATGAGGCCGATGGAGCACGATGCGATCAGGGTCGCAAACACCGGCAACACCGTGCCGATCATGATGTCAAATCCGCCGCCGTCGGTGCCCAGCATGGCCGACGCCGGCACGCGTAGCGACTTGGCCAGCATGGGGGATGAGCGGTTGCCGCGCAGGCCCAGTCCGTCAAAGAACCTGGGTTCGCTCAGGCCCGTGAGCTTGCTGTCGACTTGCCACAAGGTGCTGGCGCCTTCGGCAGCTGCGGGGCCGGTGGACCAGACGTAGGAGTCGGCTTCACCGGCCGAGGTGACCATGGTTTTGCTGCCGTCCAAAACAGCATCGCCACCCTCCATGCGGGCGGTGCCGACCGGTGCCCAGAAGTGGCTGCGTGAGCCGGTGTCAGACCAGGCCAGCGTCGTCAAATGGCGGCCCGCCGCAATGTCACGCCGGGTAACGTCAGTGCCCAACTTTTCGATGACGGTGGTGCCGCAGTAGTGCATGGTCACCACCATCGCTGTCGAAGGACAGGCCTTGGCAATGCGCTCGATCACCTGGGCGGCTTCACTCAAACCAAGCCCCATACCACCCATGTCTTTGGCGCTGACCAAACCCAGCAACCCTGCTTCGCCCAAGGTCTGAATGGCGGCACGCGGGAAAGCGCTGTCACGGTCGGTGGCTTGCGCCGCTGGGGCAATCGTGGTGGTCACGATGGATTCGAGTGTTTGCAGATAAGTCATGGCATCCTTTTGGAAAAAGCAGGACGCAGCCAGACGTATTCGGACAACAGTCAGGAGTAGAAACGCACGGAAAGTCGTCCGGTGCCAAAAAGCATCGGATCTAACCCAGTCGGGTAACGAACGGCGCACCTCTACAAAGTCTGCTGACCTGCCCGCTGGCAGCGCTTAGAACGGTACATACCTTCGCGCTCAGCTCTCCGACTTGCCACACGCAGGCCGTCTGACCCGAACAGCGCTTCAGTAGAAGCGCCGAAATCGGCGTTACGGCAGGCCAGTCGGAGTTAAACACATTGGCGGGGGTAGCTTACCAGACTCAATCCGATTTACTAGGACCGCTTCACGCAAAGCAGCAAGATTCAGATCGCAGAGCACGTCCCTGGCTTGATGGCAGCGACCGTGGGCAACCTCACTTATCCGAATACGCAGCTTGGGTCGCACATCGTTAAATGATAGTCCGGTGAAGTTTTGACTGTAGCGGTATCCAAATATTGAAAATGCAGCCCCCGCCATCGGGGCAGTTCAGTTCAATGCGCCCTCCATACCGCTCCACCAGACTTTGACTCACCCACAGACCCAGACCATTGCCGTCGGCCGCCTTTGTGGTGAAAAACGGGTCAAACAACCTGCTGCGGTCTGCCGCAGCGATTCCAGGCCCGGAATCGGTCACGCGCAACTCGATTCCTGCCGTGTTGCCGCGTGTGCAGTCACGGGTGGCCAGAGTGAGCAATCCAGAGGTACCGCCTTGCATGGCTTGCAACGCATTCACCATCAAATTGATCAATATCTGTTGCAATTCCCCCCGGTTTATCATGGGGCGCTGCAGCGCCTGCAGGTCTTGCTCAACACGGATCTGCTCGCGCTTCATCTGGTGTTCCACCAACACCAGGCTGTCCCGCACTACCTGGGTCAGGTCAACTGGCTCAACAAATCCCGCGTATTCCGAAGGCTTGGTGAACTGCAGCAGTTTGGTCACGATCAGGCGAATACGAAACACCTGGTCCTGGATTAGCCGTATCTCGGGCAACACTAAGTTGGCCTTGTCACCCAGCGTCTCTCGCAGCACATCCAGGTTGCCTTGGATGACGGCCACCGGGTTGTTCACTTCATGAGCCACACCGGCCGCGAGTTGCCCGATGGCCGCCAGTTTTTCCGTCATCACCATACGTTGCTGAGCTGAGCGCAAGGACTGGTTGGCATCAACCAGGTTTTGGGTCACTTCTGCGACCCGGCAGTCCAGCGAACTGCCCCAGCGCCGCAAGGCTTCGGTTTGGTGAGCCAGCTGATCCAGCAGTCGGTCCAGGTGAACTGCCAGCTGGGCCATCTCGTCATCTCCTGCCACCGTACCAACACGGCTGGCGGGCTGACCCGACTCGATCAGACTCATTGTCTGGTGCATGCGTTCAATCGGCGCAGAAATGTGGCGTGCAAGACGCAGCGAAACACCAGCCACTACGGCACAAGTTAACACGAACAGCGCCATCACCATTCCCATGGCCCAGCGCTGTGCCTGCTTGAACGGTTCTTCCAGAAAACCCACATACAACATGCCCACCGACTGACCGTTGCCGTCATGAATGGGCTCGTAGGCGGAGACATACCAGGCGTTGACAACGAATGCTCGGTCTAGCCAGGTGCGGCCCTGCTCCAGAACGGCTTCGCGCACGGCGGCCGAAACCCGGGTGCCAATCGCACGCTGATCGCCAAACAACCGAACATTGGTGGCAATGCGTACGTCGTCCAAAAACAGTGTGGCCGTGCCCACACTACCCAGCGGCAATGCGCCATCGGGGTACACGGTTTCGTTGATGCGGTCGACAAAGGCAAGGTTCTTGTTCAAGAGCAAGCCACCCAGCAACACGCCACCGGCAAAGCGCCCGACACCGCCCACCGGCGCTGCTGATTGCACCACCATGCCACGCACCTCCTCGCGGCGTTCACTGGGCAGTGCGTTACGGGTCGCAATCAGGGTTGTACGCGCTTTTTGCGGTAGCCCCGCATCCATGGCCGCTAGCACGTGAGTATCCAGAACATCGATTTCGGTGCCTGCGACACCCGACAGGGCCCGCCGCACAACCAACAGTTCATTCAGTGGCGGTTCGCCCTGACGCGCGGCACTGGCGGCCAGCACCTGGCCCTTGGCATCGATGAGGATCAGATAGTCAATCTTTAATTCTGCAGCCGCCTGCTGCAAGAGGGCCGGTAACGTGTCCGGACGTGTGCGCAACACCGATCCCAGACGGTGGGACGCAGCCAGAGCCTGTACCTGGTGGCCGACGCTGGCGCGTACCTGTTCAAAGTGGCTATGAGCTACTGCCAGATCGCTGCGAATCTTGGCAACCAGCAGACGGTCCAAATAGATCGAACCGCCTCCTGCCAGCAGCAATACCACCAGCGGCACGGCAATCAAAAGCGGCAGCAGGGAGAGAGCCACCAGCTTGGAGCGCAAGGAGCCCCACAAACTCTGGCGCAGCCAAACCAGTACGCTCGGAAGTGTTGCGGTCATTCAGGCACCCCAGAGCGCACATTTGCGCTCCAGTGTTTTGCGCGACACGCCCAGCTTGCGTGCCGCCTCTGACTTGTTGCCGCTGCAGGCCTGTAACACGGCAAGAATGTGGCGCTTTTCTACCGAGGCCAATGAGTCGCACCCATTGCCGCCTGTTGCCGGTGCGCTTGAGTCGGGGTGTTCTTCGGCCAGCTCATGTAAAAGATCGTCAGCAACGTAACCAAGAATTAAGGATCGTTCGACCAGATTTTTCAGCTCCCGAACATTGCCAGGCCAACGGTAGGCTGACAACCGCCGCAATGAAGCTGGGTCCAGCTGTAGACCTGCCACACCGAGACGCGGTGCCAGCAGGCTGTCAAAGTGCGTGAAAAGTTCGGGCAAATCCACAATGCGATCACGCAGTGGTGGCATCGTTAGCTCCACCACTTGCAACCGGTAAAAAAGGTCTTGGCGAAAACGTCCGGCCGCCACCTCTGCACTCAGGCTGCGATTGGTTGCTGCAATGACTCGCACGTCCACAGGTACCTCCTGCTCTGAGCCGACCGGACGTATGCTTCGTTCTTCCAGCGCGCGAAGCAACTTGGCCTGCAAAGGCAAAGCCAACTCTGAGACTTCATCTAGAAACAGCGTGCCGCCACGTGCGTAATAAAACAATCCCTCGCGTCCGGCAGTAGCTCCGGTAAACGCCCCCTTGACGTGCCCGAACAGTTCTGACTCGATCAACTCGGGGGAAATAGCGGCGCAGTTGACCGGCACAAACGGCCCGGGTTTGCTACCGCTACCACGCGGACTCATGCGGTGCAACGCGCGCGCGGCCAGTTCCTTGCCGGTACCGGACTCGCCCTGAATCAACACTGTTGAAGGAGTAGGCGCAACGCGCTTGGCGCGCGCGCATAGTTCGCGCATGGGTGCAGACTGACCGATTAGGCCTTCCAATGGTTTATTCTTTCGTGTTAGCTCTCGCTTGAGCACAAAGTTTTCACGTACCAGTCGTGACCGTTCAAAACAGCGTTTGACGGCGTTGATCAATTGCACCAGCGAAAACGGCTTGAGCAGAAAATCTGAAGCGCCTGCGCGCAGTGCGTCGATGGCAGTATCCATATCAGCATAAGCGGTGATCAATATCACGTCACCGGAAAAGCCTTGGTCGCGCAAATGGTGCAACCACTGAACACCCGAGCGTCCGGGCAAAGAAATGTCGAGCACGATCAGATCGAAATGCCGCCGCAAGAGCAGTTGCTCTGCTTCTTCGACACTGGCGGCGGGCTCTACTTTGCCGCACCGCACCGCAAGTGCCCGAACGAGAAAGCTGACCATTCCGGGCTCATCGTCAACCACTAGAACCGATTGGTCCGGCCAAGGCAATTGCTCAGGTGACCCCGTGATTGCGGATAGTTCCAAACCATGTCTCCTCAAGGAAATTGTTGTTCTCGCCGGCGAGTATCCAGCATACGACGAATTGTCGCAATTGAATCAAAATGGGGTGCGACATTTTGTCCAAAAACTCCAGCAGAAGGTCGCAATAATCACATAACTTATTGATTATTAATGCTTATTTTCTATGGCTTGGAAATTGCTTTTGTAATCCCGACCCCAGTTGGGTGCCAATCAAACGATGAGGAGATGTTTTATGCAAGTATCACGGCGGCAGTTCTTCAGAATCAGCAGTGCCGGTTTGGGTGGATCAACAATTGCTCTGATGGGCTTTTCACCAACCGCAGCCCTCGCTGAAGTGCGAACTTACAAACTCGCACGCGCCACAGAAACGAGAAATATGTGCCCCTACTGCTCAGTCAGTTGCGGAGTGCTGATCTACACCACTGGCGATAAGTCCAAAAACACCAAGGCTGACATCTTTCATATAGAGGGGGATCCGGATAACCCGGTCAACCGGGGCACATTGTGTCCGAAAGGTGCGGGACTATTGGATATGGTCAAAAGTCCAAACCGTCTCAAATATCCAGAAGTGCGGGAAGCGGGTAGCAGTGAATGGAAGCGCGTATCTTGGGATGACGCCATCACACGCATCGCTAACCACATGAAGGCCGACCGCGATGCCAACTTCATGGAAAAGAACGCCGCCGGCGTGACCGTCAACCGATGGAATACGTTTGGATTTTTAGCTTCATCTGCTGCCAACAACGAAACCGGATATCTTAGTCACAAGGTTTTACGCAGCCTCGGTGCTGTAGCGTTCGACACACAAGCACGTATTTGACACGCCCCTACGGTATCCAGTCTGGGTCCGACATTTGGGCGTGGTGCGATGACCAACCATTGGGTTGACATCAAAAACGCAGATCTTGTTTTGGTAATGGGTGGCAATGCAGCAGAAGCGCATCCGTGTGGATTTAAATGGGTAATTGAGGCGAAGAAAGACCGTAAGGCCAAGTTGGTCGTTGTCGACCCGCGCTTTACCCGGTCAGCCGCAGTCGCAGATTACTACGCGCCGCTGCGATCGGGTTCGGACATCGCGTTCCTGGGCGGGGTGATTAACTTCCTGCTGGAAAAGGACAAGATCCACCATGATTATGTCAAGCATTACAGCAATGCTAGTTACCTGATCAATCCGGACTTCAAGTTCGAGGACGGTCTGTTTTCGGGCTACAACGCAGAAAAGCGTAACTATGACAAGGCGACCTGGGGCTATCAGCTCGACAAAGATGGCTTTGTTAAGGAAACTCTGCATAACTCCCCATGAAATGTGCTGACAGAAACCTCTTGTTGCTATAAAATACATAGCATGAAACAAACCACTTTGCCCCTCGAGCTCAAGCTTAAGAAGACCCGCAAGCAAGTGTTCCTTGAGCAA
>CAJBMJ010000294.1 GCA_903954045.1 uncultured beta proteobacterium
AGCAAGTGGTCGCGATCGTGCGCCTGCAGAACTTCATTCAGCGTGTCTTTGCGGCTGGGTTTTCGCGCACCCACGGCCAGCGCCAGCAAATGCAGATCGTGGTTGCCCAGCAGACAGCGTGCCGCGTCGCCATAGCCCATTAACCGGCGCAACACGGCCCCCGATGCGGGTCCCCGGTTGACCAGATCGCCCAAAACATAGAGCGTGTCGCGGCTGGGCGAAAAATCGATTTCACCCAGCAAACGATGCAAGGGATCGTCGCAGCCCTGAATATCTCCGATAAGGTACATTGCCATGGTGTTCATTCTCGCTCTTGATTCATGGATTTTTTGCTGATCATTGTGCTGACGCTGCTTAACGGCGCGTTTGCCATGTCGGAACTGGCGCTCACGGCCAGCCGCAAGGTGCGTTTGCTAACCATGGCTGAGTCGGGTGATAAAGGAGCGCAGGCCGCGCTGGACCTTTTGGACAACCCCACCCAGTTTTTGTCCTCGGTGCAGGTCGGCATCACCTCCATTGGCATGCTCAACGGCATTGTGGGGGAGGCAGCGTTCAGTGACGACGTTTCTCGCTGGCTGGAGGCCACCCTGTCTCTGTCACACCGGGCGGCTGAGATTTCAGCCACCGCACTGGTCGTGACGCTCATTACATTCATCACCATTCTGTTTGGGGAACTGGTGCCCAAGCGCATTGGCCAGCTTTACCCGGAAACAGTGGCGCGTTGGGTCTCCCGCCCGATGACCTGGGTGGCCAGCGGGGCCAAGCCTTTTGTCTGGCTGTTGTCGGTGTGTACCCAGGGCATGCTCAAGTTGCTGCGCATCGACACCTCTGACAACCGCGCCGTGACCGAGGCCGAAATTTCGGCCAGCCTGGAAGAGGGTGTGGACGCGGGCATCATTGAGGAGCACGAGCACCAGATGGTGCGCAATGTGTTCCACCTGGATGACCGGACGCTGGCTTCCATGATGCTGCCGCGCGTGGATATTGAGTGGCTTGATGCCTCGGCAACCATTGCCGAGTGCCTGGACAAAGCCAAAGCCAGTGCGGGCTCGGAAATGGGCTTGCATTCCTGGTACCCGGTGTGCAAGGGCTCACTGGACGATGTGGTGGGCATTGTGAGCGTGGCCATGCTGCTGCAGCGCGGCGAGCGCTACCCCTACGGTGTGGGTGCGCTGGTAGAGCCAGCGGTTTTTGTGCCGGAGACGCTCAGCGGAATGGAACTGATCGAGCAGTTTCGCAACAAGTCGGCGCGCATGGTTTTTGTGGTGGACGAATACGGGGTGGTGCAAGGGCTGATAACGCCGCACGACCTTCTTGAAGCCATCACGGGTGAACTCAAGCCCGACGCACAGACGCAAGCCTGGGCGGTCGAGCAGACGGATGGCAACTGGCTGCTCGACGGGCTGATGCCAGTGGGCGAACTCAAGGCACGCCTGGACATTGAAGTGGAGTTGCCGCAAGAAGACAGGGGCCGCTACAACACGCTGGCGGGCTTGCTCATGGCGGTGTGCGGCCACTTGCCACCCATGGGTGAACGGATTGTCTGCGCCCAGTGGGAGTTTGAGGTGACCGCACTCGAAGGGCGACGGATTGACAAGGTTCTGGCCCGCAAATCGGCTGCTGCCACGCGCGTAGCTGGGTCCGAGCCGATTTAGCCCTTGGGCTTAAGAAGCCCGGAAGAAAGCGCGGTGCCCAGAATGATGACAAGGGCGCAGCCCACCATCCAGGGCGTCACCACTTCACCTAACAGCACCACGCCGTAGAGCACTGCAAAAACAGGTACGCCAAAGGTTACCGAGAGTGCCCGCGCTGGACCCGCGCGGGCAATCAGCCTGAAGTAAATCACATAGGCAATGCCGGTACACACCACGCCCAGTGCAGCCAGAGCCATCCAGGCTTTGGAACTGACTGCCTGGGTGGGCCAGAACCACCATGTGAGCGGTGCCAGCCCCAATGCCGCACCCACCTGGCTGCCCGTAGCCAGCACCAGCGAGGGAACGCCGGTCAGGTAGCGACGTGTGTAGCTGGCTGCAATGCCGTAGAACAGGCAGGCAGTAAGGCTGGCCAGTATGGCCCATCCGGTGGACAGGCCAGCGGCATCGGGCTTGAAGCTTGCCTTGTTCCAGGCCAGCATGGCCACGCCCAGAAAGCCGATCAGCAAGCCTGCGATGCGTGCACCATGTGGCCTGTCGTTCAGCCAGATCCAGGCAACGGCCGCTCCAAACAGCGGAACGGTAGCGTTCAGGATGGAAGACAGCCCGGTGGATATAGACAACAAGGCAAAGGAAATGCAGGCAAACGGCAGCGCTGAGTTGAGCGTTCCCACAATGAAGGTGCGCTTCCAGTGGGTGCGCAGCCCGGCCAATTGCCCCTTGTAAGCCAGAATGGGAAGCAAAAACAAGGCAGCAATGGCCACACGCACACCTGCTGTGGGCAGGGCACCAAATTCGACGGCGCCCATGCGCATGAACAAAAAGGACGAACCCCAGATGGCGGCCAGAAGGGTGAAGTCAAGCACCCAAACCGTGGGTGCCGGGGAATCAGAAGCAGATGTCAAAAGCGACTTTCAAGGTGTAAGAGGGCTATTTTGCGCTCCAGCCCGCCTGCATAGCCGGTCAGGGCTCCATTACCCCCCACCACGCGGTGGCACGGGATGACGATGCTCAAGGGGTTGCGCCCTATGGCAGCCCCCACCGCGCGCACGGCTTGGGGGCGGCCTATGCGCTGGCTCACGGTGCCGTAGCTCTCGGTTGCGCCCGGGGGAATGTCTTGCAGGGCCGACCACACCTGTTGCTGAAACACCGTACCGCCGGAGACGTCCAGCGGCAAGTCAAATGATGTGCGTTTGCCTTCAAAGTATTCGTCCAACTGTGCGCAGGCCTTGTTCAAAACCGGGTGAACTTTCGACAAATGCCAGAGGTCCGGTGCTGGCTGGTGTTGCTGCCCGTCAAACCACACGCCCACCAGTGCGGTGTCGTTCGCAGCCAGCGTCATTGGCCCCAGGGGGCTTTGGAATGTGCAGCGTATGAGTTGGGATGAAAATTTCATATAAAAAGACCCTCTGGCCCTTGTTGAATATGCATGACAAGCTATGAATTCAGGAGCGACCAGGCTCGCACTACCGCGTAACTGCGCCAGGGCCTCCAGACGGCAGAGGCCAACTCCGCTTCCTGTGCCGGGTGTTTGCTGTCCCGAACACCCAGTGCCTTTTGCAGTGCGACATCCCCGGCAGGAAAGGCATCTGGCCAGCGCAGCGCGCGCATGGCAATGTAGTGGGCCGTCCAGGGGCCAATGCCGGGCAATGCCTGCAAAGCCGCGAGCGTTTGGGGTACGTCAGACTGGCTGTGCAGTGCGATGTCGCCATCAGCCACAGCACGCGAGAGCGCGGCAATGGCCATTTGGCGCTGG
>CAJBMJ010000295.1 GCA_903954045.1 uncultured beta proteobacterium
GCAACATGATCGCTGCGGCGGTAAATTGTTTCGTGAGGGAGCCTGTACGAAGGGAGAGTTCTGGTCGTAGTGCCAGGTTCTCCTTGGTATTCGCCAACCCATACGCTTTGCGGAACAGAATGGCGCCGCGTTGCGAAACAATGACGGTGGCACCTGGCTCGGAGGGTTTGAAGTATTTCGACAACATGCCGTCAATTTCGGGCGCACGAACGTAGGTCGCAATGGGTTCATCGACGACAGGCGCGAAGTCAACCGACTGTCCCCAAGCCGAGACCATGCAGAAGAACAGCGCCAACGCCATTGAGATGAATAGGTGCGCACCGCGCGATTGATATCGCAGAATGGACGTCGTCATACGATTTCTTCCCGAACACTTTGTGTGCGGCTTCAGGAGAGCAGTCTGTAGGACCGACACCCATCAGCGCGGCTGGATCACGAATTGCGCGATTCGGTGAAGAACAATCGGGGCAAGTGTCTCTTCAATTTTGTCGTATTCGTCTTCCTTGCCGGTTTTTGCAGTTTGGAAAAGATGGTTCAGTGAAAGTAACTCTACCGATTCCACCTTTTCATTGCCGCCTGCCTTCAATGCGGCGTTGATGCCCGCCAGATTCTCTTTCGCGGGCACCTGATGATCAAGGCTCCCACCCAGTGCCAGCACAGGGCATCGCACTCGTGCCCACGCGATTTGGGGGTTGGACAAGAGTGTCGCACGCAGAAATGGTTTGGTAGCCCACGACAGGGAGAGTGTTCCTTCGTTCATCTTGTGCTTTTCAACCAATATCTTTTCTTCCGGTGAAAGTTGTTCGTAAAGAGCCTTGAGCATTTCTATACGCGGTTGCACTTCAGCGTTGGTCATGATCGTTTCATAGTAGGCTCGCACGTAGACCATCAGTCGCTCTACTTCCACAGGATTTGCCCCGTGGTCTTTCGCCCAAATACGGTCCTGAAGCAACAGCATTTCGATACCAGGAATGCCGGTTCCCGCGAGAGAGACCACGAAGTCCACTGCGTTAGGATTCTTAGCCGCAACTTCCGCAGCAATTTGGGGCCCTTCGCTAAGTCCAATAAGCCCAATTTTCGCGAATTGCTTTCGGGCCACCATCGTCTGGACAACAGCACTCAAATCATCAACCAACTGTGGAAGCGTGTGATTCTCGTAGTCACCGGTAGAGCGTGAAACGCCACGTTTGTCGTACCGCAATACCGCAACACCCCTGCGCGCCAGGTAGTCCGCCAAAACAGCGAATGGCCGGTGACCTGCCAGCTCCTCATCCCGGGTGCCAGGACCACTCCCGTGAACCAAGATAACCATATTGGGGTTGCGCTTACCGTTGGGTATTGAGAGTGTCGCGCCTAGCGTTACGCCTTCTGTGCTGGGGATCGCTAGTGATACGTTCCTATAAGGGAAGGGGGCTTTCGGCGTCTGAAGCCTGATTTTTTTGGGGAATTCCTTTACCCGATGCATGGTCAGCGCCAAAGGAGCTGGCCCTTGCGTCCATTCGCCAACGAAGTGATCTTTGCTCCAAGTCAGCTTCATCGCCGCGAAAACAAGGTCGAGTTCCAGTGTATCTCCGTGCTCCTTAATAATCTTGACCGGAATGTCATACACGCCCTGATCCGGACTGGACACGCTCGCCCAATAGCTGCCATCAGCACGGGTGAACAACTCGGCACCAATTTTTAGTACTCTACCGTCTGGGACTTTCATTCCTCCGAGCCAGTGGCCTTGGTGCTCTTGCAGAATTCCTGCCGAAGCAAAGGAATGCAGCGAAAGCGCCATCGACAAGGCCACTGCATTTCGAAAAGACAGCTTCATTGATGCTGCCTTAACTTTTGTTACGTAGCAGCTTGGACAACTCCACCGCAGCCGCATTCAATGCCAATTCAGCTGGCGCTAACGCCGAGAACCTGGCTTTGAATTCAGTAATGGGGACAAAATAGGCGTGCGCCATACTTGCGAGTGGTTGAAGCGTCTCCGCATCAAGCACTTGAATTTCCACGGCGGCACCGCCACGGTCAAGAGGCACGGTTAAGAACACGGATGTTAAGACATTGAGGGCTGGATTCACGGACTCGACTCGGGTAATGACTGCGCGTATGACGACCGGACGTCCGTCAACACTTTGTGGCAGTGCTTCGGCCTCTCTGAAAATGGCATCCTTCAGCGCTGTAATCAATCGAGCCCTTTCAGTCTCAGGGACCATCGCATCGACTGGCATGGCCCACTTCACAGAAATAGAGCGAACCTGATGCGGGTCTACAGGAGTCGGGGAACGATAGTAGGCAGTGCTGCCATCCTTTGAAGTCGTCATTGCACTGCGATTTTCCAAAAATCCTGTGTCGGTTGCTTGCATAGTCGAGCAGGCTGCGAGGCCAGTCACCGTTACCAGATAGGACAGCCGTAAGGCAACGGCGATAAGTGACATTGAATTGGGGACTAATTTCATGATGGAAGCTGGTGAAATGGTTGGAAGGAAATGAGTGAGCGATATGGTCTTGTTGTCCTATTGGGTATCGCTAGCGTGGACGACGACCGAGGCTCGACTGTCGTGAACTTCGCATTTCAATAGGTAGGTCTTCCCCCCTTGCATTGGTAGGGTCGTGGTGGGTCGATAGCTGGTAAATCCGCTAAAGCAATAGACTTGAACTTTGTACTCTCCAGCCAGCACATGTATCTCGCTCGGATAGTCCGTAAAACCAGGGAGTCCGAACTTCTTTTGCTCGCCAAGCCCTGCGGGTTCAACTTTTGTGTAGCCTGCAATGGTTGCGTGGTAATCATCCGAAAACGGAATCCCCATGTGGCCCTTGATTAATGCAATGCCTGATACATTGCGAACGTCCCCTGCATACTGTTTGGCAGGTGTCATGAAACCGCACGCACCTAGCACGGTAGCCGCCAATGCGGCGACAAGAATATTCTTCATACAGTTCCTCTATAAAAACTTGAATTTCGCGGTGACCACCTTTGGATAGCCATCTCCGCGACGAGCAAATTGATCAGCCATGCCAAGCTCATCAGCACGTCCCGTTGCAACATGCTGGGTTTACCGATGAGAAGCATCCAGGGCAAAAGCACCACGACTTGCATGCCAGCACCTTGACCCAGTGCATAGGCGCGAATCATCCAGGCACGGTGCGTGGCGATGTCGCCATCCATGACAGAGACCACTGCGATAAAAATCGACAGCAGCATCGCGACGCTCACAAGAACGCGCATTGCATAAAGCAAGCCGCCCTGCAATTCGATCGGGATTGGGTACATGACCGTCATCCACAAACCCGTCAGTGCAGCAAGTACTCCGCTTGCAACCACTATGCGTCCGCAGACCCTGTGCCATTTGGGGCTTAGGTGACGCAGCCCTGAAGAAAACTGCAAAGCGCCTAATATGGAAAACAGACTTGCGCTAACTATGTGCACAATCACAGGAAAGGGTGCCGCAACGAATCGGGCGTTCTCGGTGCTGATCTCGGGATTGCCGGCAAGACCTATCAGGCGAGCGATTCCAGCAGCTAAGGGGACTGCACTGATAACCAGCAGTACCAGCGGTACCTTCCAATCGATTCGGGTAGCGTTTTTCATCGAGGGAGTTTATGAACTGGCCCCACTTTTGTAACCGTACTAAGGTATGGTTCTGCGTACACTTCGAAGCACCTAACGCTTTAGCAGGGTCAAACCTGTCGTTTCGCACCTAGATAGGCAGCCAATGTCAACCACCCTACTGGCCACCAAGTTCTTCGCTCCGCCCCGGCCAGCCCATGACATTTCTCGCGCATTGCTGACCAAGCGCCTTGACGAGGGCCTTTCGCGTAAGCTGACGCTGGTCTGCGCGGCAGCAGGATTCGGCAAGTCCACATTGGTTAGCCAATGGGCACAGGATTGCCCATACCCAAGCGCCTGGCTCTCTCTGGAAGAAGAGGACCGAGACCCCAACCGTTTTCTCGAATACCTGGTTGCCTCATTGGAGGTGATTTCTCAAACTGTTGGCTCAGGTCTGGCAGCTATGTTGAGGAGCTCGCCGCCAGCCTCTGCAGAGACTGTATTGACGTTGTTGGTGAACCAGTTGTCCAAGATTCCCGGCAAGCTGGTACTGATTCTGGATGACTATCATCTGGCGGCAAGTACGGGCGCTAATGAGGTGCTGTCGTTCTTGATCGACCATATGCCCCCACAGTTGCATTTGGTCATCGCAAGTCGGGAGGCGCCAGAGCTCGCGCTCGGCAAATTACGCCTCAACGGGCAACTGGCCGAGATTCGTCAGCAGGACCTTCGGTTTGGGTTGGAAGAGGCCGTCGAGTTCTTCCAGCTAGGCGGCAATGTCAACCTTTCCAAGACCCAGATCCAAGCCCTGGAAACTCGCACAGAAGGGTGGATTTCGGGTTTGAAATTGGCGGCCATTTCGTTGCACACGCACAAGGACCCCGAGACATTCATCGCGTCCTTCACTGGCAGCCATCACTTCGTGCAGGACTACTTGATTGAAGAAGTCCTGCACCAGCAGCCCGACGATGTTCAGTCTTTTTTGCTTCGTACTTCGGTCTTGGACCGACTGTGTGGCCCCCTGTGCGATGCGGTGTTGCAAAGTAACGGAGGGGAGCAAATCCTCAATCAATTGGACAAGGCCAGCCTGTTCATCGTGCCTTTGGACTCCGATCGCCGGTGGTATCGGTACCACCATTTGTTTTCCGACCTGTTGCGTCAACGTCTGGGTCAAAAGGAACCAGCTGCGCCACTTCACCGCCGTGCTTGCCAATGGTATGAGGTCAATGGCATGGATATTGAAGCTTTTCATCAAGCCACGCTGGCAAATGACATAGCGCTCGCGATGCGGTTGATCCAAGGCAATGGCATGCCCTTGTACTTTCGGGGTGTGACCGCGCCTGTTGTGAACTGGCTCTCAAATCTGACGCCCGCGGCTTTGAACACCTACCCGTTCCTTTGGGTGGTGTTTTCCTGGTCGTTGTTGTTTGCGGGGCAACCCGGCCAGCTAGAGGAGAAATTATCTGGGGCCGAATCCGCCATTACCAGTGCCCCGCAAGAAGCATCGACGACGGACATCTTCGGCCAAATTGCAGTACTTCGGGCCTGGCTGGCGGTATACCGGAACGAGGCTGAAGCGATTTATGCCCATGCAAACCGTGCTTTAGAGCTATTGAACCCAGAGAGTCGCCCCGCCCGCACCGCCGCACATTGCGCCTTGGGTGTAGCCCAAATGTTTCGCGGGGAGCGGGTTCAGGCTAGCGCGGCTTTTTCTGAAGTGATCGGCGCAGGTTTATCTTCCGGAAATGTAATGTTTGCCGCGGTCGCATCAACCGCTTTGGCAGGTATTCAAGCGACTGATTACCAGCTCCATTGTGCCGCTGCCACCTATCGTGAGGTTATAAAAGTGATTGGCGACCCAACCCATGTGTTGGGTTTTGAGGCGCATCTTGGGCTGGCCAAGATTCTCTACGACTGGAACGTGATTGGCGAAGCCGAGTCTCTTGCTCTGTTGTGCAGCGAGCTTGTTGACCTTGCAAAGAGTAAGTCCGAAATAGGTGCTGATCTGCTGCGGGCTCGCCTGCTGAGCGCCAGAAGTGAGGACATGCAGGCTGAAGCTCTGGTAGAGCGAGCCAATAGGCTGACACAAACAGGGCCATTGACCGATCGCATGCGAGAAGCGGCCGACTTGCGGGTGCAGCACATGCTTCGCCATGGAGACGTAGTAAATGCAGCCGACTTGGCACGCACACATGAGCTTCCCGCAGGCCTTGCCAGAACACTACTGGCACAGGGCGAGGGGTTGGATGCTTTGCGGGCCATCGAAAACCATCGGCGCAGTCTGGAAGCAGAGTTCCGCACGCAAGATGCGCTCAAGGCGATGGTGTTGCAGGTCATCATTCACCACGCCATCGGACAAGCAGAAGAGGCGCTCGGATTGCTGCGCGAGTGCGTCGCGA
>CAJBMJ010000296.1 GCA_903954045.1 uncultured beta proteobacterium
ACCGCCCAGAGGTTTGCATCAATTTCTATGGCGCCATTAGGTGCTGCAGCGCAAAAGGGGCAATTATTTGACGTTGTTTGCATAGAGACTGTCGATCAGATGTTGGGGGACCCAGGCCCGCACCCGGCTCGAACGAAATACTGCGTCAAGTGAAGGTGTGGCAGTTGCTTTGATCGCAGGACTCTTCAGGTCCGACTCGGCAGGCGGGCTGCCCGTCAACAAGGGGAGCCGAGGCCGACGGCGCTGATACAGCGCAAGATTTCGGCATAAGGGTCCCATTGGGAAATTCGAGATTGCTCATCATATTGTTGGTCGTATGTGCAAGTTGCGCAGTGGTGGCCCATGTTTCTTACCATTGACCTGTTTCGTGTTCGAAAAATGGCTTGTCACGATGTGCAGTCTATGGGTCATGATTGCGTTTGCATATAACGCAAATGCACCATATTGAAAACGCAGGTCCGGTGATTCGTTGGCCGCAATGAATACACCTTGCGCCCTGCTGACGGAAGACCGCACCATGCTTCGCGCCGCACACATAGGCTTGATTCGGTTACGGTCGCCAGCATGAGCCCGAAGCTCTTTGGTGGCACTGCCTCAAGACCCGGGTGACTCTAGAGGTTTCAATTACCACCACGGCCGACCGGAATGGCCACGGACGAGCTGACTGCCTCGCCAGCGCCAGCCCCACAGGCAAAGTGCAAGCTAGGCTGCAGGTCCCTGAACCTGCAAGCCATCCCACTGGGCATTGGGTGCCAGCGGCAGTCCGGCGACGCCAGCGCCCATCACCGAAGCCCTAAGTCCTTTTGTAGACGTAATTCCGTTTCGTGTGAGGCACCGGTTCTTAGGACATGCCTCACTTCATGGGAAACTGCACGTAGGGTTGCGGTGGCTCTTTGTCGGTCGTTATGGATTTCGGCGCAGGCTCGCCGGCGGGTCCAAGGGAACGGATGTACTCGTAGATCGCCAGAACATCCGTCCGAGTCATGGCATTTAGGGCGAAATATGGCATGGGCGGACTCGTCTCGATCGTCTTAGCCACCTGGATCCATTGCACATCGGTGATTTCACTGAAGTAGAGACGCAGGTTGGTTGGATAGGTCGTTCCCCACGGCCCGCGCCACCCAAGCTTGTCTCCAGTCAGAAAGTCCTTCGCCGGCACCTTGCCGCCTTTCGCTATGTAATTGGGCGTGTGACAGTTATTGCAGCCGGCGATCGTCACCAGGTAGTGCCCACGTTCAATCTGTACGTTGTTTGGAGGGTTGGTCGACGATTTGGCGGGAACGTCAGCGGCTATGGACAGCGCCGGAACTGCGGCACATGCAAGTGCACTAATGATCAGTCGCGCTTGTAGAAAGTTGGATCCGTGCATGTAATTTTCCAGTGTTGGTTTTTGTATGTGCAAGTTGCGCTGTGAGGTAACCGATGCCTCATGCCGCTGACCTGATTCGTGTTCGAAAAATGGCTTGTCACGATGTGCAGTCTATGGGTCATCGTTGCGTTTGCATATAACGCAAATGCACCATATTGAAAACGCAGGTACGGTGGTTTAATGGCCGCAATGTATGCCCCTTGCGCCCTGCTGATAGATGACCACGCCATGTTTCGCGTCGGGCTGCGCCAGGTCATCAAGGCAGCGATTCCCGACCTGGATATCTTTGAAGCAGCACCATGGGCTGTCAAGCAAGCTGATTGCTCGCCAGTTGATCGTCATCCTGATCTGCGGGGCGCTGTACAACCACACGTGGCACTCGAAGACCTCGACACCCGGGCTTTTGCCACCGAAGACCAGCTCGGCTTTCTGGCGCGGTATGCCGGCGATGCGGCCCTGCCAGTCAATTTGGTTTACGGTGGCAACGATGCCATGCTGCGCAACGGTGTACCGGTGCAATCCTGGCAAGATTTGAATGGTCTATTTGGGCATGCCTGGGGTTGCACATAACGCAAATGCAACCTATTGAAAATGCAGGGCTGCACCAGGTCATTAAGGTGGCGATTCTTCCGTGGCCCTGTAAAAACGAAGCGGCGTTAATTTCCCGCAACTTGTTCCGCTGAGAGTCGGTTCCCGTCTGCCCATTGTTGACTCGCAATTTGTGCCCATCGTTCGACTTGCTCCTTGGACGCGCTCGACGTGACACCATAGAGACTGGGGCCGAATCGGTACATCAGCAATGCAATGCGTGCAGCGTCCGCGTGATGGTTATCCGCCAAGATGGCCAACCGTTCATAGGCATGGGTCCACTTGCCCAATTGGTAAAGGTCCATAGCCTCGGTAAAGCGTATGTCTGCGCTGGTCATGATGCCTTGCGCACGTGCTGGGGTGCTCAGCAGTGCCGATGCACCGATCAGCACTGAAAGCAAGATTTTGTGTCTGTTGTTCATCGTAGGGTGGTTTGTAAGGGCAACTTGCGCGGTGCGGTAGCCCATGCCGCTAAGTACGGAATTGATTCGTGGTCGAAAAACTATCTCTCCCGGTGTGCAGTCTATTGGTCATGATCGCGTTTGCATATCCTGCAAATGCACCATATCGCCCATGCTGATTTGATGGCTTAATGGCCCGCATGAATACTCCTTGCGCCCTGCTGATTGACGACCACGCCATGTTTCGCGCCGGGCTGCGCCAGGTCATCAAAGTGGCGATTCCCGACCTGGATATCTTTGAAGCCGGATCACTGGACGAGGCCTTGGCTTGCCCGTCAAGCGACGTCGCGGTGGTTTTGCTGGACAACAAGCTCAATGGACTGAGCGGCATAGAGGGCATTGCACTGATCAGGCGCAAATGGCCCTTGGTGCCAATCCTGATGTTGTCAAGCCAGTTTGAGCCAGAAATCGTGCGCCTGGCACTGTCGCGGGGTGTTGACGGCTTTTTGTCCAAGGCGGAGTCCGTGGACACCATTGTTCAAACACTTCAGCAGGTGATGGTGGGTGGCCTAACGGGCACTACGACCGTGGTGCCATTGGCGCAAAAGTGCCTGACGCCGCGCCAATCTGCGGTGCTTGGCCTGTTACACCAAGGGCTGTCAAGCAAGCTGATAGCTCGCCATTTGTTCATTTCAGAAAATACGGCCCGCAAACACGTGCAAGACATTTTGGAGTTTTTTGCGGTGGCCAGTCGCGCTGAAGCGGTCTTTGCTGCGCGCAACCAGGGGCTCGTCAGTTGAACCAGGTGCGCCGCCTGCTGCGCCTGGCGGATGACCGCATACTGGTCGAGCAGCTGCGGCTGTCCATGGGGAATTTGGGCATTACCCTGATCCCGACGTTTTTGATCGTCATCCTGATCTGCGGGGCGCTGTACAACCACACCAATGCAAGTGCCATTCTTGCGTGGGGTGTGATCGTCACGCTCTCCAAACTGTTGTGTTGGTCGCATGCACGCCACCACTTGAAAGTGGGCATCGTCACCAACAAGGCGGTGCAGGTGGTGCTGATCTCGATGGCGCTTAATACCTTGGACGGGGCCATTTGGGGTTCACTGGCCTGGGTGGCGCTGGATACGACAAGTCTGATGGACAGTATCTTGGTGATCGCCGTGTTGACCGCCGTGGCAGGCAACTCCATGTCATTGTTGTCGCCCGTGTTGCCAATTTTCTTGGCTTTGGTAGCGGCCGAGATTGCGGTTGCCGTGTCCAAAGTATTCTTATTGGGTGACCCAACCTACAACGCTTTGGGTCTGGCCGGTTTGCTGTACATCTTTATATTGATGGCACAGGCCCATAACAGCTCGCGTGCGGCACGTGCGGCTATTGTTTTGGGCCTTGAAAATATTGAGTTGCTGGGAAAACTCCGTTTGGAAACATCGGTGGCCCAGCAGGCCAGAGCGGAGGCAGAGCAAGCCAACACCTCCAAGTCCAAGTTTCTTGCGGCAGCCAGCCACGATTTGCGCCAGCCAATTTATGCCCAGGGCCTGTTTCTGGACATTCTCTCGCGCTCGGGCCTCAACCCGCAGCAGCAGCAATCACTTGACTGTGCCATTGCAGCCAGTCAGGCCTCTGCCGAGATGCTCAACACCATGCTTGATTTTTCACGCATCGAGGCGGGCGTGGTGCAGCCGCAAGTGGTGTCTTTTCGCTTGCAGCCACTGCTCAACAAGATAGAGCGCGAGTTTGCGCG
>CAJBMJ010000297.1 GCA_903954045.1 uncultured beta proteobacterium
GAAATTGGGGATATACGCAAAGGGCGCTGAAAAAGCCATCATGGGCACGATAAGCACGCACAAAGCAGCCAGAAAGTGGCGCACCCGTCTAACTTCTAGGGCAAGATTTTGAAAAATGGATTGCATGGTCTTTCCGGAATTGAGCTGGTTCGCTTTGGAGAGTGCGCATCGCAGAGAAAACTGTGAAGCACTTGTGCGCTCTCGACGCCAGGCGGAATTGTATTTCAGGCAGCGTAGGGCATAAAAGGGTTCAAGGTTGCACTGTCACCACTTTTCAATCGGTGATCAATGCTGCATCCAGCACTTCAATCCAGTGCTTCACGTCCGTCTTTGTCCCGCTTTGCAGGTGGGTAATGCAGCCTATGTTGGCGCTGATGATGACCTCGTTGGCAAGGGGCGCCAGGTTGCCGAGTTTGCGGTCACGCAATTCGTAAGCTATTTTCGGATTCAAGACTGAATAGGTTCCGGCCGAGCCACAGCACAGATGGGATTCATTGGCCGCGATGCGCACCGCAAACCCCAGATCGGACAACTGCTTTTCTACGCCACCCTTGAGTTTCTGGCCATGCTGCAGTGTGCATGGCGGGTGAAACACCAATGCGGGTTGTCCCGCTGTTTTGACCTTGCCTCGTAATGCACCCGCCAGATCGGGAAGCATTTCACTCAGATCCTTGGTCAGTTCACTGACGCGCGCAGCCTTGGCGGCATAGGCCGGGTCATCCTGCAGGATGTGCCCGTATTCCTTGACCGTCACACCGCAGCCGGAAGCGTTCATCACAATCGCTTCCACTCCCTGCTCCAGCAGTGGCCACCAGGCATCGATATTGGCGCGCATCTCGGCTTTGCCACCATCCTGGTCGTTCAAATGGAATTTGACTGCTCCACAGCAGCCCGCCTTGGGTGCAATAAGCGCCTGCACACCAGCTGCGTCCAGCACCCGGGCTGAGGCGCTGTTGATATTGGGTGCCATGGCTGGCTGAGCACAGCCTGCCAGCATGAGTACCTTGCGCGCGTGCTGGCGCTTGGGCCAACTACCAGCGTCTTGCCGGGGGGGTACTTTGTTTTTCAGGCTTTCCGGCAGGAGCGGACGCACCAGCTGGCCCATGGCCATCGCAGGGCCAAACAGCGGTGAAGGCAGCCCCTCTTTCAAGGCCCAGCGCACCACGCTTTCGCCCATCGGGCGCGCCACCTTGGCGTCCACCAGCTTGCGGCCTATATCGATCAAATGCCCATAGTCCACCCCGCTGGGGCAGGTGCTCTCGCAATTGCGGCAAGTCAGGCAGCGGTCGAGGTGCAACTGGGTCTTGCGGGTGGGTGCATTGCCTTCGAGCACCTGTTTCATCAGGTAGATGCGTCCCCGCGGTCCATCGAGCTCGTCACCCAATAGCTGGTAGGTAGGGCAAGTAGCTGTGCAAAAACCGCAATGCACACACTTGCGCAGTATGGCTTCGGCCGCCAGGCCGTCTGCAGTGTTCTGGTACTCAGGCGCTAGCGTGGTTTGCATGGGGAGACAGGCCGGGGTTGAAAATGCCGTGGGGATCGAAAGTGTCTTTGAGGCGGCGCTCTACCGCAGCTAAAGCCAAACTTTGGGCATCAAAACGATGGCTAGCGCCCGTTGTACCTGCATGAGGCGCTACAAAAACAGCAGCAGACCCGCCTGCGTCACGGACTACCCGCTGCAACTGCGTCTGGGCATCCATGGGCGCCCATAGCCACCGCAAACCACCGTGCCACTCAACGAGTTGTGGAAAAGGTGTCTCCAGCACCGCAGCGGTTTGTGGGACGCTCATGCGCCATAGCGCCATGTTCGGTTCTGCCGGACGGGCAAAGAAGGGCAGGCGCTGGTTGCCGCACAAGGTCCAATCAGCCTGAGCCTGCGCATTGTCCATGCGCGTACCGGCCAAATCAGTCATCATGCGCTGGCTGGCGGACTCTACCGCGGCTACTGCACCCCGCAAGCGGACAAACAACAGGTCTTTGCCCGCGTGGCCAGCATCCGAGGCATCTCGGACCCAGCAACTGGCGTTCAATGGCAGGGGCTCTGCACCCCAACGGTGCAGTTGCTCTAGCGCCGTATGCTGGTCTGCCTCAAACACCAAGGTGGCTTCAGCAGGCGCCTGTGGCAGCACCTTGAGCGAAACCTCGGTAAGCAGTCCCAGCGTGCCCAGGGCGCCGACCATGAGGCGCGAAACGTCGTAGCCCGCCACGTTTTTCATGACCTGACCGCCAAAGGTGAGGTGCTGCGCCAGACCATTGACCAGTTTGACGCCCAAGACATAGTCACGAACACCACCGACGCTGGCACGGGCAGGTCCCGCCAGCCCCGCTGCGACCATGCCACCGACGGTGGCAGTTGGCTCACCCTGGGTGGCGCTCCAACCAAAATGCGGCGGCTCAAAGGGCAGACACTGGCCTTTCTCGGCCAGCAATGCTTCCAGCTCGGCTAGCGGAGTTCCGGCTCCCACGGTGACCACCAGTTCGCTGGGTTCGTAGCTGACCACACCCCGAAGTTCAGAGGTATCGAGCACTTCTCCTGGCGAGGAGGGCACATAAAAATCTTTGCTGCCGCCACCCCGAATGCGCAGCGGCGTGCGATCCGCCAGGGCCGCAGCTACGCGGTCGGTCAATCTTGCGCTTGCTTCAGACAGGTTGTGTTGCATGGCCTTGATGGTAATAGGCGGTGCAGCCACGGGATGTGAATTTTTTGAACAGCAAAACTGCAAAAAATTAGTCGACGAAGAAATTCACCGGCAGGCCGGGTACTTCAACACGCACAGAAAACACGCAACCGGACTCCGGCAGGGCCTCCAGTTCCGCCTTGCTGCGCCCTTGCCGTGCGCTGGTGATATAGAGCGTCCTGAGGTCTTCTCCGCCAAAACAAGGCATGGTGGGGCACATCACCGGCGTTGGGATTTCCGCCAACAAAGTCCCGTCCGGGGCGAACTGGCACAGGCAGGCGCCTTCATACATGGCCACAAAGTAGTTGCCTTGCACATCGACTGC